>NZ_JBEZYL010000011.1:195392-232890 GCF_040638465.1 Streptomyces sp. NPDC026206 | reverse complement strand
CCCGTCGCTTTTCCTATGTGACGGGCTGAGCGTAACCGGGGGCTCCGCCCCCGGACCCCCGGTCCTCAAACGCCGGACGGGCTGGATTTCCAGCCCGTCCGGCGTTTGAGGACACAGCACAGCCAGCGCGTCCGGCGTTCAGGACACAGCACACCACAGCACAGCACACCTAGCCCGTCCGGCGTTTGAGGACAAGAAGCGGGAAGGGGCGGGTAGGGGAAGAAAAGGTCAGCCCCCCGCATGCACCGTAGCCCGTCGCGGGCGTCGCGCACCAGCGCGTACCGGCGGCCCGGCACAATCAGGACCCGCTCGTGGCCCGCGGCGACGTACCCCCGGCCGAGGGCGTCCAGCGTGGTGCGCAGACCGCCGGAGGCCGCAGCGTAGAAGTTGGCCGGCTGCACGAGCCTCATGCCGCCTGCCCGGGAGCGGCGGCGGCCCGCCTGGCCCGCACCGGCTCGGCGTACGCGCACGGGTGTGCCCCCGCCGCCGGCGCCAGGTCGACGGCCTCCAGGGCGCGCTCGCGCAGCCCGGGCCGGTCCAGGTCGGCGGGGTGCAGCGCGATACGGAACCCCCTGCCGTGCGCCGCGAGCCGCCAGGCGGCGGCCGTCATCAGGCGGGCGCCCGCCCGCTCCACGGGGCCGCCGCGCCGCCGCTCCGGCACGACCGCTGCCGGCACAGGCGGTGTACGCCGGATGAACTCCTCGTGCGGTCATGCGCCTTGCCCGTGCTGCTGGACGAACCAGGGCCGCCCGGTACGGTGGTGGCACGAAGCACGCTTGGTACGGGGGGATGTGTCATGTCGGAGCGGCTCGTCGTGCTCTGTGGTGGCGGGGCCGGAACCGGCAGGTGGCGGAACTCCGCACCGCCGGCCGGCCCTGCATGAGGGCCTTGGCTCCCACCGGAGCCTGTACGAGAGCAAGGACGTCATGACCACAACCCCCCTGAGTGCTCCCGGCCTTCCCGGAACCCCCTCCTGGGCCTCGCCGCCCTTCGCGCACCACGCCCCCGCCCTGCTCGCGGCGGCGCTGCGGCGGATACCCGGGGACTCGGTCACGGAGTTCACCGAGTCCTGGAACGACCTGCCCGCCGATCCCCACCTGGGCACCGCCACGCCCTACCGGTTCCGTCGCTACGGCAGGTTCCGCATCCTCGGCGACCGCCTGGAGCGGCTGCCGCACACCGCCTTCTTCCAGGAACGGGCCGTCAACAGGGTGAACGGCGGCGTGAGCCGCATGTTCGCCCCGCTGGACGACGCGGTGGCGGCCGGACCCGCACTGCGCACGGTCGTCCGTACCCTCTGGGACCGTCTCCCCGGGCCCCGCACCGGCATCGACACGTGCGGCGTCCATCAGATCCGCGTCACGGCCACGCCCGACGCCGAAGGGCACCCCGCCCCCGAGGGCGTCCACCAGGACGGGCACTGTTACGTCGGCCAGGTGCTGATCAGGCGCGAGAACGTGCGGGGGGCCGAGTCCTGCCTGTACGACCTGCGGCAGCGGCCCGTGCACCGGGCGTTGCTGACCGAGCCGCTGGAGACGATCGTCCTCGACGACCGGCGTGTGCTGCACGGAGTCTCGCCGCTCCTGCCCGCGCCGGGCGCACGCATGGGGGTGCGCGACATGCTGCTCGTCGACTTCCTGCCCGGTGACGGCGGCCGCTGAGCCGGTCGGTGGGGCGGCCGCTGAGCCGGACGGCCGGTTCGGAGGCGGCCCCGCCGACCCCGCCCACCCGCTTCCCACCTGGGCGTTCGAACTCGGCCCCGAGGACGGTGGTACCCGGCTGCGGCACAGCGCGCGGCTCGGCCCGCCCCGGCACCCTCCGGGCTCAGCGTCGCCATCAGCCGCATGCCCGAGCGCGAGGAGGAGCTGCTGAGTATGCGCCTCGGCGAGCTGCGCTCCGGCATCCAGGCCACGCTCCAGGGCGTCAAACGCCTCGCGGAGGAGCGGGCGTGACGGGCCGGGGCGCCGCGGGCGGCGGAGGGCGGCGGCGGGTGGCGGCGGGCGGCGGCGGGTGGCGGCGGGTGGCAGTGATCGGGCGGTGATTCCGGGGGGACAGCGGCCAGCCTGGCACCGAAAATCGTGATTTTCGATGATGGTGATTCCATGACCATGATCAAGGCCATCACCTTCGGCACCTACGGCCCCGCCGAGGTGCTCCAGCTCGTCGACACCGACGTGCCGTCCCCGGGTCCCGGGCAGGTCCGGATCGCCGTCCGCTGCGCCGGCGTCAACCCGCTCGACCACAAGCTCCGCAGCGGTGCCCTCGCCGAGGTCTTCCCCGTCGAGCTGCCGCACATCCCCGGGGTGGAGGCGTCCGGCGTCGTCGAGGCGGTCGGCGAGGGGGTCACCGACGTGTGGGCGGGCGACGCGGTCCTGGGCCGCACGGTCACCGGCGCCTACGCCGAGCAGGCGCTGGCATCGGCCACGGAGCTGGTGGTCAAGCCGCTCTCGCTGTCCTGGGAGGAGGCCGCCGCCCTGCCGGTGGCGGCCGAGACCGCCTGGCGCGTGCTGGACGCGCTGCGGCTGAGCGAGGAGGAGACGCTGCTGATCCACGGCGCCGCCGGGGGAGTGGGCACCCTGGCGGTGCAGTTCGCCCGCTCCCGGGGCATTCGCGTGATCGGCACCGCGAGCGAGTCCAACCACGAGCACCTGCGCGCTCTCGGCGCGATCCCGGTCGCCTACGGGGACGGCCTCGCCGAGCGGGTGCGGGCGGTCGTGCCCGAAGGGGTGGACGCGGCGCTGGACGCCGTCGGCAAGGGCGACGCGGTCGGTGTGTCGGTCGAGCTGACGGGCGGGCCCGACCGGGTGGTGACCATCGCCGACGCCGAGGGCGCCCGGCGGCACGGCGTGCGCTTCAGCTCCAGCCCCAGCGCACAGACCGTGACCGCTCTCGACGCCGCCATCGCCCTTCACGAGGCGGGCCTCCTCCAGTTGCCCATCCACCGTGTCCACCCGCTCAGCCAGGCCGCCGAGGCGCACCGCGCCAGCGAGCGGGGGCACCTCACCGGCAAGATCATTCTTGCCGTGGTGTGAAGCGGCAGGGGCCGCGGTGGCTCACTGCCGCACGAGCCGGTGGTCGTTCGCCCCTGCCTGCAGGAACTTCAGCGGCGGGCAGAGGAACCCGCGGCCGTCGGGGCTCGCCCCGGTCCAGGGGGCAGCCGGACGGGCTCGCGGCCTTCCGGGCGCCGCGCTGCACACAATGCGCGGCTGCCCAGCCCTACGTCCGGGCTGAATACTCCTGGTCCAGGAGCGCGTGGGAATACTCCATCGGCGAGCGTTGTCAGTGCCCGCTTTTACGCTGGACGGCATCTACTGGAGCTGCTGGCTGCTGCTCACGGCCCCGCCCCACGACGCAGGGCTGCGCACGCCCTACGCGGTCTTCAGTGCCCGCCTTGCTTCGCTGAGTGCGATGTCCCACGGGTAGCCTGCCGGGCTTCCTGAGCCAGGCGGATTCGGCATGAAGCCGCCCTCCCCGTAGAGCACCGTTACCCCGGCGCGCTGCAGTGTGAGCACCGATTGCTCGAACTGAGGATGCCGGACAAGGGCTTGGTTCACACACGGCATTGCCACCAGCGGGATGCCCTTGCCGATGGCCTCCGCGGCAAATCCGACAACGAAGTGGCTGGTCAGTCCCAACGCCCAGTGATTGATCGTGTTGAACGTGGCTGGAGCGACCAGCGCAACATCGGCTGCGGGCCAAACGTCTGGTTCGGTCGGCCGGCGATGTTGCGACCGGACCGGGTGCCCTGTCAGCGACTCCAATTCCGCCAGGTCTTCCTCAAGCCAGCAAGCGGCAGTCGGCGTCAACCCAAGGCAGACATCCCATCCGTCGGAGTGTGCGCTTTGGATCACTTCGGCGATGCGCATGACAGGGGGAGCCGCAGTTCCCAGCAGGTACAGCACAGGAGTGGTCATGCGCTGATCCCACCACAGGGGGCCGTCCCCGCACCTGAAGGTGGCGGGGGCGGATGCCGTTCCCCCACGGGTGCGCAGGGGTAGCGTTCCGGATGCCTAGTCAGGAACGGAGACCAGTATGCGCAAGCTGGACGACGAACACACCGGAAGGCGCATCGCTGAGGAGCGCAAGCGTGCCGGGTATACGCAGCGGGAACTCGCGGCGAGGCTCCCGTACTCCTACAGCCTGCTGCGCCAGGTCGAGGAGGGGCACAAGTCGGCCTCACCGGACTTCGTCTCTGCCGTCGCTCGGGCGCTTCATCTCGACGTCACCGCTCTGACAGGACAGCCGTACGTGACCGAACTGCAGAAGGACCGGCTGGACACGCTGATCCGGCCGATCCGTGAAGCGCTTGACCTCTACGATCTGGGGCTCGAACCACATGCCATCGGCAAGGACGTCACCAGGTTGATCAGTACGGCCGATGAACTCTGCCGGCTCGTCCGTGCCACGCGCCTCAACCAGGCTGCCGGAACGCTACCCCACGCCATCTCAGAGCTGACCGCCGCGTGCCATGGCCGGCCGTCAACGGAGCTGTGGACGGCACTCGCCTCCACCTACCGCACCGCTCATGACATCGCTGTGAAGCTCGGTTTCTACGATCTGGCCACCGTCGCCCTCGACCGTATGGACTGGGCGTCTCAGCGCGCGTCGGACCCGCTGCTCGCCGCGATGCGCCAATACATGCGCGCTCTGGTCTACTTCCGCGAAGGAGAACACACCATCGGCCTGCGCCTCATCGGCATCGGCCACCGTCTCATCAGCCCCAGTGATTCCTCGATCGAGGCTCTCGCTGTTGCCGGCCAACTGCATCTGGGGGCGAGCGTCATCGCAGCGCGGGCTCATGACGCTTCGGCGGTGAAGGCTCATCTTGCCGAGGCAAAGGCCCTGTCCACGAAGACTGGAGAGGCTGGTCACATCCACTGGCTGAGCTTCGGCCCGACGAACGTAGCCGTCCACGACGTCTCAGCCCAGGTGGAAATGCGGAAGTACGGCAAGGCCGTGATAAAGGCGAAGGACGTGTCGCTACCCACCGCCTGGGCAACGTCGCGTCGCGCCCACTTCTTCATCGATCGGGCGCGCGCCGAGATGGAGATCGGAAAGACCGACGCTGCGCTCTCCTCGCTGGTGACCGCGAGAAGCCTCGCTCCCCAACAGACGCGGTATCACCCCGGTGCCCGGGAAACAATCAAGGGGCTCGTGCTCCTTCAGCGCCGGACGCCGGACACCCTGAACCACATGGCTGCATGGGTCGGCCTCTGACAACGTCAGCGGTGTCACCGGACAGTGACACTTAGCGGGGTTCCGCTTCGCCACCCTGGTCGCACAACCAACGGATGACGAAGCTGGGGCACCCATGGGAACTAGCCCGCACCGATACAGCGGCCAGCTGGGCAGCACGCCGACGCTTATGACGAGCCTGCGCGCTCGGGCAGTTCGACGCGCCCAATGTTCAAACGTCTGCACACCCTTGCGGCGGGTGTCTCAGTGCCAGTGAGACACCCGATTCGTGCTCATGCGACTGAGGAGTGTCGGACGGGCCGACATTCGAAGTGCCCCGGGGCGACGGTGATTCGCCGGGTGGGCGTTCCGTCCAGGGCAGTGCAGACCGAGCCCCTTGCCTGCACCTGCACGTGCCACCGGCCACCAAAGAAGGCAGCCCCATGACAAGTCAAGGAGTCCGCGAAGATCCGGTTCCGTTCTCCGGAGCAGCCAGTTGGCTCGCCGGTTATGGTCTGCAGGCCCGTCTGGCCCGGGACGCCTGGCGTGCGGGTGGCTTGGCCTCGATCCGCGCCGGCGTTCATTTCGACGCCATCCACCTTCCGGCGCACATGGTGGAAGGCGGCATCCGCGGCATCGAGGACGGACCGGCGACCGAGCGCCATTTCCGTGCCGCCGACATCACGGCTGCAGTGATCGTCTCTTGCAAACGGAGCCGTTACACCGTCCTTGTGCCAGCTGACTCCGCCTGCGACTGGGGCGAGTACGACACCGAATACGTCGGTGAGGGGCGCAGGGCCACTTACGTCGCTGTCCCCTCTCCTGTCCGCAGGGAGTGGCCGGGCGCCTACTGGCTCCTGCCCGCGCCGGAAGGTCCCGCAATGCTCAACGACCCAGCCGGCGTGCGAAAGCTCATCGGCGGCAGGGTGAGGGAGCAAACCCCAGGAGACACCCCTGTTCGTCGTGCAAGGAGACGACGCCCGGGACCGTCGCTGTCGGCATCCTGGAGGGCGATCAGGTCGGCAGGTACTACTACGCCTGTCGCGAGTGCAGGGCCCTGTACGACCTCTCGCCACTCCATGAGCACAAGCCTGGAGAACCGGAGCGCTCTCTCCCCGCGGCAGACGCCCGGCGCAGCGAGGGGTCTGCGTGCTGATACATGACCGCGGTGGCCAGGAGCGTGGGCCAGTAAGGGGGACATGCCGAGGCCTGTGCGGTCGTAGGCGGGATTGCTGCCGGTTCTGCGGGCGGGCTTTGAGTCCCACGGCCGTGGGCTGGAAGCCCTCAGGTCGGGAGTCCGGCCGTGAGCCCCGGCGGCACCCGCCCACCGCGTGCGGTGCCCCCCATCACGCTCCGAAAGCGCGGAAGATGACCGGCGCAAGCGCCGAATGCATAGCGCAACAGGCATATCGGACAGCCGTCATCAAGCCGATCTCCCGACGATCGGGAACGGGGGAGCCCTGTGGGCCGTCCGCCCCGGCTTGTGAGCCCTGTGGCGTTGTATACGGAAGTTGATACAGGTCACCTCGGAGATGCCCGCCCGTATGGGGGGATCGTCCAGGGGGTGCGGCCACCGGGCGGGGTGACGGCTTTCGGCCAGCAGGCACCGGCGGCCCCGTGGCTACTGCCCAGTGCGCCCCGCGTGGGGTTCGGGCATGGCGCACTATATGGCTGAGCGGTCGGCAGGCAGCGATGTCTTCCGAGGCCGAGGCACTCTTTCGTGCCCGGAGCCCGCGTCGTCGTCGTGCGGTCCGGCTCCGGCCGCGCGGCTCGGAACCGGGCATCGGCCTCCGTTCCGTGGCAGGGGGGCACGACCGGGGTGGGGAGTCCGGTCGTGCGGGGGGAGCCGAACGGGGATCAATCGATGTGCGTGGGCGCCCGGACCGGCGTCGCACGCACGTGTCCTGTACGGAGGCCGGGCATTCCACGCGCGGTTCCGTCCTTGGGGGGAGAACACATGGGGAGTACGACACGTCTGGTCGCGGCCCTGGCCGCGGCCACCTTGCTGGCGGTGGGGCTGCCCGCCGCCGGTGCGAGCGCGGCGGAGGCGCCGCCGCGCGTCGACCTGCGCGTCCTCGTCGTCGACGACGGCGGGCCCGCCGTGGAGGCGATACGCACCGAACTCGACACCGCCGGTACGCCGTACACCCGGGTCGGCCTCGGTGACGCCGGGCGCCCGCGCATCGACGACGCCTTCCTGAGCGACACGGTGGACGGCAGAGCCCGCGCCAAGTACCAGGGCGTGGTGCTGCCCAACGACAATCCCTTTGGGGACGGCTCGGCGGAGATGGCGGCGGTCGCCGGGTACGAGAAACGTTTCGGCATCCGGCAGGTGGACGCGTACACCTACGCCCGCCCGGCCGTCGGCCTGAAAACCGTCTACGCCGGCACCCTGGACGGGCAGAGCGCGCAGGTCACCGCCGAAGGGGCGGCGGGGCCGTTCGGCTACTTGAGGAAAAACGTTCCCTTCGAGGACAACGACAGCGGGACCGGCGAAAGTTACGGCTACATCGCCGTGCCCCTCGACCGGCAGGCGGACGGCGCGACGTACACCAGCTACCTCGACGCGCCGCTGCCCGGCGGGCCCGGGCGCGGCTCGCTCGCAGGCCAGTACACCCATGACGGCCGCAGCGAACTGGTCGTCACCTTCGTCTACAACCACTACCAGAGCCAGTTCCGGCTGCTCTCGCGCGGCATCGTGGAGTGGCTGACCCAGGGCGTCCACCTGGGGGCCGCCCGCAGCTACTTCGCCGCCCACGTCGACGACGTCTTCGGCTCCGACGACCGGTGGGACTCCCAGCTCAACTGCACCCCCGGCGACATCGACTGCCCGCCCGGCAGCCACCCCGAGAACGACCCGATCCGGATGACCGCCGCCGACGCGCAGTACGCCGCGCAGTGGTCGCGCGAGCACGGCCTCACCCTGGACCTGGCCTTCAACGGCGGCGGCAGCGAGGGGTACAAGGAGGCGCACGCCGGCTCCGACCCGCTCGCCCAGCAGCTGGTGTCCGGCCAGGGCGCCTTCCGCTGGATCGACCACACCTACAACCACCCCTTCCTCGGCTGTGTGCAGAACACGACCGTGGTGCCCTGGAAGTGCGCCACCGACCTGCTGGGCCGGGTCCGCTGGACCTCCCGCGCCACCATCACCGCCCAGATCACCGACAACCGGGGCTGGGCGGCCCGCCAGGGCCTGACCGTCGACAAGGACGAACTGGTCACCGGCGAGCACTCCGGCCTCAGGACCCTGCCGCAGCAGCCCGATGACAACCCCGAGCTGGCGCCGTCCCTCACCCAGGCCCAGGTCGCCTGGCTCGCGTCCGACAGCTCGCGCGAGCGCGAACAGCGCCGGGTCGGGCCGGCCCTGACCGTGCCCCGCTACCCCATGAACGTCTTCTACAACGTCGGCAAGGCCACCGAGCAGGTCGACGAGTACAACTGGCTCTACACCCGCAAGTCCGACGGCGGCAGCGGCCTGTGCGAGGGATCGGCCACCACGACCTGCCTCAAGGCACCGCTGTCGTCCTCGACCGGCTTCGGCGACTACATCGTCCCGGTCGAGAGCCGGATCGCCATGAGCCATGTGCTCGCCAACGACCCCCGGCCGCACTTCATCCACCAGTCCAACCTCGCCGAGGAGCGCATCGGCTACCAGGCGCTGGAGAAGATCATGTCCGACTACCGGGCCCTCTTCGCCGACAGCGCCCCGCTGGTCAACCTGCGCATGCGGGACATCGGCGATGAGCTGCGCAAGCGCGCCGCCTGGAGTGCCGCCGTGCGCGCCGGCACCGTCACCGCACACCGCATCGGCTCCGCCGTCAGCGTCACCGCCCCTGCGGGGGTGGACGTCACCGCGACCCTGCCCTCCGGCACCGTCCAGGTCCAGGGCACCGGCGGCATCCCCTTCGGCACCGCCTACGCCGGGCTCCGCTCCGGCTGGGCCACCCCCGCCACCGGCCAGAACGCCCTCGCCTTCACCCTGCCCGACGGCACTCCCGCGACCCGCACCCTCTCCGGCAAGGCCACGCGCGTACAGGCCCCCGCGGCCGCACTCCCGGTGCCCCGGGGCGTCAGCACCCCGGTGCCCTACGGCCCCGGCGACAGGGCCCGGCGCTGATGCCGGCCCGCACCTTCGCGCCGCACCGTCCTGTCGCCGCACCGCCTTCTGGAGAGAACCGACTCCCATGCCCGGACCGTCAGCCGAACCGGCGTCCGCCACACCCTCGGTGACCCTGCTCACCGAGGGGACCTACCCGCACAGCCACGGCGGGGTCAGCGTCTGGTGCGACCAGCTCGTCCAGGGCATGCCGGACGTCGACTTCCGCGTCATCGCCGTCACCGCCACCGGCCGCGAACCGCTCGCCTGGCAGCCGCCCCGGCACGTCAGGGCCATCGACACCCTTCCGCTGTGGGGACCGCCCCCGCCCGGCCGCGCACCCCGCGGCCGCGAGCTGAAACGCTTCCTCACCTGCTACGAGCGGTTCCTGCTGGCCCTCCTCGATCCAGGCCAGGAGCAGCACTTCGCCCGCAGCTTCTACCGCCTGGCCGACTACGCCACCGGCGGCACGCTCTTCGCCGCGCTGCGCGGCGAGCCGGCGGCCCGCCTGCTCGCCCGGGTCTGGAACCGCACCCACCTCGCCACCGCGGCCGCGCGCCCCACGCTCCACGACGCGCTGGCCGCCACGGACCTGCTGGAACACGCCCTGCGCCCGCTCGCCGCGCGGCCGCCCGCCGAAGGGATCACCCACGCGGTCAGCGGGGGCCTGGCCACCCTGCCCGGGCTGGTCGCCCACCACCGCCACGGCACCCCCTTCCTCCTCACCGAGCACGGCGTCTACCTGCGCGAGCGCTACCTCGGCTTCCGCGCCGAGCCCTACCGCTGGCCGGTCAAGGCCCTGATGCTGGGCCTGTTCCGGATGCTCGCCAAGGAGAGCTACCGGTGCGCCGCGCTCGTCACCCCCGGCAACCGCTACAACCGGCGCTGGGAGGAGCACGGCGGCACCCCGCCCGACCGCATCCGCACCGTCTACAACGGCGTCGACCCGGCGGCGTTCCCGCCCGCCGGGCCGGAGCCCGAGATCCCGACCCTGAGCTGGGCCGGGCGGGTCGACCCCATCAAGGGCCTGGACACCCTGATCCGCGCCTTCGCGCTCGTACGCGCCGAGATCCCCGGGGCGCGGCTGCGCCTGTTCGGCGGCACCCCGCGCGGCGGAGAGGGCTACCGCACGGCCTGCGAGGGCCTCGCCGCCGAACTGGGCGTGGCGGACGCCGTCACCTTCGAAGGACGCGTCGAGGACATCCGCGACGCCTACGCCGCCGGCAACGTGGTGATGCTCTCCAGCATCAGCGAGGGCTTCCCCTTCACCCTCATCGAAGCCATGTCGTGCGGGCGGCCCACCGTCTCCACG
The DNA here is from genome assembly GCF_040638465.1 of Streptomyces sp. NPDC026206. Classification (NCBI taxonomy): domain Bacteria; kingdom Bacillati; phylum Actinomycetota; class Actinomycetes; order Kitasatosporales; family Streptomycetaceae; genus Streptomyces; species Streptomyces sp. NPDC026206. Next base: position 222,307 of record NZ_JBEZYL010000011.1, on the reverse strand, counting down.
GACGTGGGCGGCGTCCGCGAGGCGGTGGGCGACAGCGGCCTGGTCGTACCGCCGCGCGACGCGCAGAGCATGGCCCGGGCGGCGCTGCGGCTGCTGAGGGACCCGGCGCTGCGCGCCCGGATGGGCGAGGCCGCCCGGCTGCGGGTCATCGAACAGTTCACCCTCCGCCAGACCATCAGCGCCTTCCGCGACATCTACCACGACCTCGCCGGCACCCGGCCGGACGTGCGGCAGCCCGGTCACGCCACCGTGCCCGTCATGGCCATGGCCGCCGGCGGTGCGCGATGAGCGGACTGCTGCGGCTGGTGCCCGACGAGCCCGAGCCGGCCCACGACCTCGCGGTCGCCCCGGGCAGGACCCGCTCCCGGCCGCGGTGGGCCGCGGACCCGCTCGACGAACTCGCCGAGGAGCTGGGGGCAGTCTGCGCGGCGGCCGTCCACCCGGACGAGATAGCCGCCGTCCTGGAGGCCGACGGGCTGACCGGCGAACAGATCGCCGAGCGCTACGGGCGCAAGGACGCCTTCGAGCTGGCGGCGGAGCTCTACGCCAGGGTGCCGCGCAGCCACCCCGAGCCCGCCCCCAGCCCCGACCCGTGGCGGGTCCGCCCGGGACAATTCCTGCTCCGCTCCCTGGTGTTCACCCTTCCGGGCTTCGGCTACGCCCTCGGCTCGCCCTTGATGGGCGGCGGCCGGGACCGCTTCGGGCTGCCCGCCGGCACCGGGGCACTGGTGGCCTCCGCGCTGGTGGCCTGGGCGTGGAACCAGGCGCTCGCCCACCGCGCGTACGTGCGGCTGGCCGCCGGCGGGCGCCCGGCGGCGGGCCGCTGCCTGGGCGTGGGCGCCCCGCTCGGCGCCCTGCTCGCCACCGGGGCCGCGCTGGCCCTGCCGGCACCGGCCGGGGCGCTCGCCTTCGCGTGCGGACAGCTGCTGTACCTGGCGGCGGCCACCGTGCTGCTGGTGCTCGGCAGGGAGCGGCTCCTGCTGCTCGCCCTCCTGCCGGTCGCCGCCGGGGGAGCGGCCGCCCTGGTCACGCCGCCGCCGCCCGCGCTGGGCGCCGCGCTGCTGCTCGCCTCCGCCGGGGGCGCGCTTCTCGCGGCCGGGTACGAGATCGCCCGCACCCGGCGGGAGGAGGCACAGCCGGCCGCCGCCCCGTCGCCGCGGCCGGTCACCTCGCTCCCGTACGGCCTCTTCGGCCTGGGCTGCGGGGTGCTGACCACCGTCGCCGCGCTCGGCGACGTGCTCGCCGGTCACCGGGGCGGCGCGGGCGGGCCCGCCGTCCTCGCGCTCACCCTCAGCATGGGCGCCGCCGAATGGCTGCTCTACCGCTGCCGGAGCATGGCTCGCTCGGCGCTCGCCGCCTCCACCACCCACGCCCGGCTGCTGTTGCGGGCGGCCCGGGTGCTCACCCTCTGCGTCGCCGGATACCTCGCGGCGCTCACCGTGCTCACCCTCGCCGCCGGCGCCCTGTGGCCGGGCACCCCGCAGCCGGATGCCGTGCGCCTGCCCGCTCTGCTGGCGCTCGGCGCGGTCCTCTGGTCCGGGCTGCTGCTCCAGGCCTACGGCATCGCCTGGACCCCGGCCCTGCTCTGCCTGGGTGCCGCCGGGGCCGAGACCACCGCGCTCGCGCTGCGGACCACGGCCCCGGCCACCGGGCAACTCGTGGTCTGTACGGGGGCGGCGGCCGCACTGCTGGCCGTGGCCACCGCCCTGCTCGGACGCATCACCACGCACCGCTGACCGTTTCACGTCCGCCGCACCACGTCCGCCGCACCACGTCCCCGACACCCGTTCCTGAATGAGGAGACCCCGCATGTCCGCACCGGCACTCGTCGCCGTCACCGGCGCCGAAGGATTCATCGGCTCCCACCTCGTCGAGGCGCTCGTCGCCGACGGCCACCGCGTCCGCGCGATGGTGCAGTACAACTCCTTCTCGTCCTTCGGCTGGCTGGAGGACCTCACCGCCGAGGTGCTGGACCACGTCGAGGTGGTCCTCGGCGACGTCCGCGACCCCGGCTCCGTCCAGGGCCTGGTGACGGGCGCCGAGACCGTCTACCACCTGGCCGCGCTGATCGCGATCCCGTACTCCTACCGCGCTCCGCACAGCTACGTCGAGACCAACGTCACCGGCACCCTCAACGTCCTGGAGGCCGTACGCCACCTGGGCATACCGCGCCTGGTGCACACCTCCACCAGCGAGACCTACGGCACCGCGCAGACCGTACCGATCACCGAGGACCACCCCATCAACACCCAGTCCCCGTACGCCGCCTCCAAGGCGGGCGGCGACCGGCTCGCCGACAGCTACCACGCCAGCTTCGGCCTTCCCGTGGTCACCCTGCGCCCCTTCAACACCTTCGGCCCGCGCCAGTCCATGCGAGCCGTCATCCCCACCGTCATCGGCCAGGTCGCCGCCGGAAGCCTCACCATCACCCTCGGCGACCTGCGCCCCACCCGGGACTTCACCTACGTCACGGACACCGTGGCCGCCTTCCGCGCCGCCGGCACCGCGCCGGCCGCCGCAGTCGTCGGGCGCACCTTCAACTCCGGCACCGGCGAGGAGATCTCCATCGGCGACCTGGTGACGCTCATCGGCAAGCTCATGAACGCCGACCTGGACGTGCGCGAGGACCCGGCCCGCGTGCGGCCCGCCGCCTCCGAGGTGATGCGGCTGGTCTGCGACTCCACGCGGCTGCGGGCCGCCACCGGCTGGCGCCCCGCCCACACCCTCGAGGACGGACTGCGCGAGGCCATCGCATTCTTCCGCGACCCGGTCAACCTCGCCCGCTACAAGACCGGCATCTACAACGTCTGACGCCACACCCCCAGCGCAAGGAACGACGGCACACCACCCAGCGCGAGAGAGGAACGGCAGCCATGCACGTAGTCATCCTGGCCGGAGGCAAGGGCGTCCGCCTGCGTCCGTACACCACCGCACTGCCCAAGCCCCTGGTGCCCATCGGCGACCAGCACGCCATCCTCGAAATCGTCATGCGCCAGCTGGCCGGCGCCGGATTCACCAGCTGCACCCTTGCCATCGGTCACCTCGGCCACATCATCCGCGCCTACGTCGGCGACGGCTCCCAATGGGGCATCGAAGTCGACTACGCCACCGAGGAGAGCCCCCTGGGCACCATGGGCCCACTGCTGACCATGACCGACCGGCTGCCCGAGCACTTCCTGGTGATGAACGGCGACATCCTCACCGACCTGGACTTCGGGGCCGTCCTCGGCGACCACATCGCCTCCGGCGCGCAGCTGACCATCGCCACCTACGCCCGCAAGGTCCACATCGACTTCGGCGTCCTGACCACCGACCACGGCCGCGTCGTCGGCTTCGCGGAGAAGCCCAGCATGGACTACCGCGTCTCCATGGGCGTCTACGGTGTCTCCCGCACCGCCCTCGCCCGCTACACCCCCGGCCTGCCACTGGGCTTCGACGAACTCGTCCTGGACCTGCTGGGGGACGGCACCCCGCCCAACGCCTACGAGTTCGAGGGCTACTGGCTCGACATCGGCCGTCCCGACGACTACGACCGCGCCAACGCGGAGTTCTCCGTCCACCGTGAACTGCTGATGAAGGGAGCGTGACCGGTCCTGATGCGCATTCTCCTGCTGGGCTCCACCGGCTTCCTGGGCCGGCACGCCGCCGGACGCCTGCGCGCCCTTCCGGGCGCGCGGGTGCTCGTCGGCGGCCGCACACCCGGCTGCGCCCTGCCCGTCGACCTGGCCACCGCGGACCCCGGGCGCCTCGCGGCCGTGCTGCGCACGGCCGCTCCCCTCGACGCCGTCGTCAACTGCGCCGGCGCGGTCGGCGGCAGCGCGCTGACCCTCACCGCCGTCAACGCCCGCGGCCCGGCCGTCCTGTGCGAGGCCCTGCACGAGGCCGCGCCCGCCGCTCGCCTGGTCCACCTGGGCTCGGCGGCGGAGTACGGGCCCGCCGAAGGCCACCGGCCCCTCACCGAGACCGGCCCGGCCCGCCCGCTCGGCCTCTACGGCGCGAGCAAGCTCGCCGGCACCCTCGCCGTGGCCGGATCCGGCCTCGACGCCGTCGTCCTGCGGGTGTTCAACCCCGTCGGCCCCGGCTCCCCGGCCTCCTCCCTGTCCGGCCGGCTCGCCGCGGAGCTGCACCGGGCCGGCCCCGACGGCCGGGTACGCACCGGCGACCTCTCCGCGTACCGCGACTTCGTCGACGCGCGGGACGTGGCCGACGCCATCGCCCGCGCCGTGACGGCCGCCGGACCGCTGCCGGGCGTGCTGAACATCGCCGGCGGCACCGCCCGGCCCGTCCGGGACATCGCCGAGGGACTGTTGCGGGCCGCCGGATCCGCCGGCCGGGCCGGGGAGCGGATCGAGGAGGACGGCGACGGCTCGCCGCGCTCCGCCGCCGTGCCCTGGCAGCAGGCGGACATCACGGCCGCCTGCCGCGCCCTGGGCTGGACGCCCCGGCACGGCCTGGACGACTCCCTCGCCGGCCTGTGGGCCGAGACCCGCGGCCGCACACCGGAGCGGGTGCGATGACGCAGACGGCACGGGGCGCGCCGCCGGAGGACGGGCAGCTCCTGCTCGTCCCGCTGTACGCGCACCCGGCGGTGCACCCGCAGGAGTGGGCCGCACTGCCGGCGGCCGCCCCCGGCCTGTACGCCGTCGTGCTCAACGTGGCCGACGGGCCCGGCGGCCGCCCCGACGCGGACTTCCGGGCCGCCGCCGGGCGGCTGCGCGGCGCGGGCGTGCGGCTGCTGGGCTACGTCGACACCGGCTACGGCCGCCGCCCGGCGCGTGCGGTGGTCGCCGACATCCACCGGCACCGCAGGTGGTACGGCGTGGACGGGGTCTTCCTCGACCAGGCGGCGGCGGACGCGGCGCTGTTGCCGCGCTACCGCAGACTCGTGCGCACCGCCCGGGTGCTGGGCGCGCGCACCGTCGTGCTGAACCCCGGCACCCATCCCGACCCCGGCTACGCCTCGCTCCCCGATCTCCTGGTCACCTTCGAGGGCCCCTGGCAGGAGTACCGGCGGGCCCGGGTGCCCACCTGGACGGCCGACCACCCCCCGGGGCGCTTCTGCCACCTCGTCCACGGCGTGCCGCGGGGGCACGCGGAGCAGGTGGCGCGCATCGCCGGGGGCCGGGGCGCCGGGGTGCACTGTGCGGCGCCGGGCAGCGGAGCCAACCCGTGGCGGAGCGCCCACCTGCCGGGGGCCGGGGCAGCGGAGGGGGCACGGTGACCGGCAGGCGGGCCCGCGCGGGGCTGCTCGGTGCGCTGCTGCTCGTTCTCGCGGGCTGTTCGGCCACGTCCGACGACGCGACGGAGCCCTCCGGGGACCGCCCCTCGGACCGGATGACGGCGACGCCGGACGGCGGCCCGCCACCGGCCTCGCGCCGCTGGCAGCCCCGGCCGGGCATTCCCTGGCAGTGGCAGCTCGGCGGGAAGGTCGACACGTCCGTGGACGTGCCCGTCTACGACATCGACGGTTTCGAGAACTCCGCGGAGACGGTGGCGGAACTGCACTCCCGGGGCCGCAAGGTGATCTGTTACATCAACGCCGGGGCATGGGAGGACTTCCGGCCCGACCGGTCGGAATTCCCCGGGTCGCTGCTGGGGAAGAACAACAAGGGCTGGGACGGCGAGAAATGGCTGGACATCCGCCGCCTCGACGCCCTGCGGCCGATCATGGCGGCCCGCATCGACATGTGCCGGCAGAAGGGTTTCGACGCGGTGGAACCCGATCTGACCGAGGGTTTCCGCAACCGCACCGGATTTCCGCTCTCACCGGCCGATCAGCTGGCCTTCAACCGGATGCTGGTGAAACTGGCTCATGACCGGGGCCTGGCCATCGGTTTGAAGAATGATCTCGAACAGATTCCGGAGCTCGTGCGGGACTTCGACTTCGCGGTCAACGAACAGTGCGCGCAGTACGGGGAGTGCGAGAAGCTCACGCCGTTCGTGAAGCAGAACAAAGCGGTCTTCCATGTCGAATACGACCTGTCGCCGGGGGAGTTCTGCGGCACGGCCGGGCGGCTGGGCCTGAGTTCGATGAAGAAGAGGCTGGAGCTGGACGCCTGGCGCCACCCGTGTTGAACGGGGCCGCGGTAGTTGATTCCCGTGTGCTTCAAGTCCCCTGCGGGGCAAGGGTTTAGGCGCAGATGGCGGGTGAGGGAGGCGTTATGGTTCCCTGTTTGCTTCTGAAGTGAAGAAGTTCACAGATGACCGTTTGGGCGCCGAATCTGAGCGATTGATGGTGCAGGATCTCTCACCGAACACAAGATCCCGTCACCGAGGCGGGCGACCCGGGCGGACGCCGAGTCCTGCCGCCGCACCGGGTGCGGAATCGATTCGACGAATCGGCAGGAGCGGGAGACCCAAGCGGTACGAACCACGAACGCGGTGGTTCTTGGGGTGAAGCCACAACGTGGCCGGGCAACTTCGCAGCCCGAACCCGACAGGTCATCTTTCGTAGGCGGATGCCGAAGGGCTTTGGCATGTCTGCGATGCCTCGCATAACCGCACTCACTTCCCGGGCCGCCACCGCGTCGGCCCTCACCGCCGCCACCCTCGCGGCATCGGTGCTCGTCCCCGGCCTCGCCCCCGGCGCACAGGCGGCGACCGTGGGCGAACAGGCACTGAAGGTCGCGGCCTCCAAGCAGGGCTCCCCCTACCAGTACGGCGCCACGGGCCCCAACCGGTTCGACTGCTCGGGCCTGACGCTCTACTCGTTCAAGAAGGCCGGCAAGACCCTCCCACGCACGGCCCAGAGCCAGTACAACTCCACCCGGCACCTCTCCGGCGGCTCCCGGCAGACCGGCGACCTCGTCTTCTTCCACTCGGGCAGCAACGTCTACCACGTGGGGATCTACGCGGGTAGCAACAAGATCTGGCACGCGCCGAAGCCGGGCGCCTCCGTCCGGCTGGAGAAGATCTGGAGCAACAGCGTCTGGTACGGGCGCGTCAACTAGGACGACCAGGACGACGCCCGGCCGGCCGGGCCCCCTTGTCCCCGCTCGCCGGACGGGCCCACAATCAGCCCGTCCGGCACATCGGGGCCGGGAGGTCCGGGGCGACGCCCCGCCCGGCTCGGCGCCGCGCCCACCGCGGCCCCCCTCGCCGCGATCGCGCCCCGGCGACTGGCCGACGAGGTGGACGCCCTCATGGCCGCCCTGCCCGCCCACGAGGACCGCTGGGGCCGGCTCGCCCGCTCGGGCGCCCCCTTCTGCCCGGTCGTCGACGGCGGCGACCTCGTACCGGACGTGCCCTGGCGCACCCTGCGCGACGGCCGGGCGGGCGACATCGACCTGCTGACCGGTAACAGCCGCGACGAGTTACGGCCGTTCCTGGCGCTCTCCGGCACCCTGGAGAAGATCACCGAGGACGACGCCACCCGGGTGCTGCGGGCCTTCGCCCCCCGGCCCGACGGCGAGCGGGCCTACCGCGCCGCCCACCCCGGCGCGTCCGCTGCCGCCCTTACGAGACCGTGTTCGCCGACGCGCTGTTCCGCGTCCCCTCCCTGCACCTGGCGGACGCCCACTCGGCCGGCGGTGGCACGGCCCATCTGTACGAACTGCGCCGGCCCGCGCCCGCGCTCGGCGGCGAGCTGGGCTCGGCCCACGGCCTGGACGTCCAGCTGCTCTTCGGCAACTTCACCGGCCCCGCAGCCCGGCTGTTCTTCGGCGAGGCCCCGCCGCCCGCGGAGGCGCTCGCCCTCGCGGACGGCATCCGCTGCTCGTGGGCCTCCTTCGCCGCCCACGGCGACCCCGGCCGGCCCGCCTACCGGGTCACCGACGGGCGGCTCACCCGCCTCCTCGACGCCGAAAGGAGCACGGCCGCCTACCCCGAGGACGCGACCCGGCGGATATGGGAGGGCCACGGCGCCGAACCCTTCGACCTGCTCTGAGCCGGGAGGGCGGGCGCGGTCAGCCGGCCGCGTCCAGGTAGACCCAGTTCCCGTCCTCGCGGACGAAGCGGCTGAGTTCGTGCTGCTCGTCCGCCTCCCCCCGCGCCTCGCAGTGGGCACGGAACTCCACCGTGCCCTCGCTGTGGAAGGCGCTGCCGCCCGTGGTGGCCAGGATCTCCAGCCCGGTCCACACGATGGTGCGGTCGAGCTCCAGGCCGGGCGGCCGGGTCGTGGAGTGCCACGTCCGCAGCAGGTAGCCGGTGTCGCGGACGACGAAGGCGCTGTAGCGCGAGCGCATGAGGCGCTCCGCCGTGGGCGCCGCGGCCCGGCCCTGGTGGAAGCTGCCGCAGCAGTCCCCGTACGGTGCGGCGAGTCCGCAGGGACATGGCGAGGTGGCGGTGATCGCCGGCTGCCGGCGTGCGCTTGTTCTTCTGGACACCCCCCGATTCTGCCTGCCGTGCGGCCAGGCTCCGGCCACCGCCTGCTCGTAGGCTCCTGGGACCGGCGCACGGGCGCCGGACGACGTGGCGGAAGGGGCCAGGTGGCAGGGGAAGTGGAGATCGCGACGGCGGAGCAGGCGGCGAACGACGGCCTTGTGCTGGCGTTCGGGCGGCTGCAGGGGGCCGCGAACCGGCTGGAGTACATCCTGGGCCGGGCGATCGAGGAGGAGTGCGGGATCAGTCATCTGATGTTCGAGGTGCTGCTGATCCTGGGCCGGGCGGGGGAGGCGGGCCTGCCTATGGGGGCGATCGCGCAGGAGCGGGTGCTCAGTACGGGCGGGGTGACCCGGCTGGTGGACCGGATGGAGGCGGCGGGCCTGGTGGTCCGGGACGCCGACCCCGACGACCGGCGGGGGCGGCTGGTCCGGCTGACGCCGCAGGGTGAGGAAACGGTGGTCCGCGCGGCACGGATCCATGTGGAGAACATCCGGCGCTTTTTCGTCGAGCCCCTGCCCGAGGCGCACCGCGAGCGGTTCGCGGAGGATCTGAAGACCCTCAGCCACGCGGCGCGGGACGCACTCCCACGGCTGCGTTGAGACTGACGGCACCCCGGGTCACGCCCGGCCTCCGGACCCGGGGAAAGCTTTCGCCACACGGGAATATCTGACGCAGCAGATACTGTTGTGTCAGGCGAATGGCTCACGTCGGCGAGCCCGCACCCCTGGAGAACCCATGAAGCTCGTCTACGTCTTCGACGCCTACTGCGGCTGGTCCTACGGCTTCTCGCCCACCCTTGCCGAGCTCACCCGCCGCCACCCGGAGCTCCCCGTGGAGGTCGTCTCCGGGGGCCTGTTCACCGGGGCCCGGAGGGTGCCGATCCGGGAGTTCGGCTACGTCCAGGGGGCCAATGCGAGGATCAGCGAGCTGACGGGCGTGGACTTCGGCGCCGCCTACGAACGGCTGATCGCGGACGGCTCCTTCGTCATGGACTCCGCGGCCGCCGCACACGGCATGGCCGCCCTGCGCCAGGCCGCCCCCGCGCGGGCCGCCGAGCTGGCGGCGGCCCTGCAGGAGGCGTTCTACGCGCAGGGGCTGAGCCTGTCCGATGCGGCCACCTACCGCGCGATCGCCGAGCGGACGGGCCTGGACGCGGATGCCGTGGCCGCCGCCTTCGCCTCTCCCACGGCCCGGGCCGCCGCGCGCGCCGACTTCCGCCGCGCGGCCGGCCTCGGGGTCGAGGGCTTCCCCACCCTGCTGGCCGTCGACGGCGAGCGCGTGAGCGTCCTCGCGGCCGGCCACGCCACCACCGCCCAGGTCGAGCAGCGCCTGACCGCCCTCGCCGCCACCGCCTGACCCCCGCCGCGAAGGTGCGCGAGGCCATGGCCGACTGAAGCCGGCGGCCGGGGCGCCGCCGGGTTGCGCGGGGAGCGGCCATCCGGTTAATACTGATCTGATCGGTCATTTCGCTCGGCGTTGGCGGTCCGTGGCCCCTGAAGGGTGAAGTGTCGTCCCATGACGCGAGCTCCCGAAGGTTCCGGGGCCGGGGGCCGCGCGGCCCCCACGACCGGCCGCTGGGCCATGCTCGCCGTCCTGTGCGCCAGCCTGCTTCTGGTCGCCATGGACGCGACCATCCTCAACGTCGCGCTGCCCTCCCTCATCGACGACCTGCGGCCCGGCGCGCTGGAACAGCTGTGGATCATCGACATCTACGGCCTGCTCCTCGGCGGCCTGCTCGTCACCAGCGGGGCTGTCGGTGACCGTTGGGGCCGCAAGCGGCTGTTCCTGAGCGGTTTCGTCCTGTTCGGCGTGGCCTCCGCCGTCGCGGCCACCGCCCACAGCTCCTTGCAGCTGATCGGCGGCCGGGTCCTGCTGGGCCTCGGCGGCGCCATGGTGATGCCCTCGACGCTCTCCCTGATCCGGAACATCTTCACGAACGCACGCGAGCGGGCCCTCGCCATCGGCATCTGGGCCGCCGTGGCCGGCGCCGGGGCGTGCGTGGGGCCGCTGATCGGCGGAGTGCTCGTCGAGCACTTCGCGTGGCAGGCCGCCTTCTGGGTGAACCTGCCGGTCGTCGTCGTGACGGTCGTGGCCGGCATCCGGCTGCTGCCGGAGTACCGCGACCCGCAGGCCGGACGGCTCGACCGGCCCGGCGCGCTGCTCTCCGTCGTCGGCATCGTCGCGCTCGCCTGGGGCATCAAGCACGTCGCCAAGGGCAGCCCGCGGCCCGAGGACGTGGGCGCGCTCCTCCTCGGTGTGGTGCTGCTGGCCGCGTTCGCCTGGCATCAACTGCGGCTGGAGGACCCGCTGCTGGACGTCCGGCTCTTCGGCCACGGCCCGTTCCTGGCCGCCGCGCTGGCCACGCTCCTGGCCATGCTGGCCATCGGCTCCGCCCTGTTCCTCATCTCCCTGTGGCTGCAGTACGTGCACGGCTACTCGCCCTCGCAGGCCGGGCTGCGCACCCTGCCCTCGGCCCTGGCCATGCTGACCGGTTCGCTGTGCTCGCCCTGGCTGATGCACCACCTGGGTGTCCGCGCCGTCCTCGCCATCGGCCTGGGCACCCTGGCGGCCGGGTTCCTGCTGCTCGCCCTGGCGCCGGAACCGACCGCCTACCCGGTCGTGGCCCTCGTGCTGGCCGGGCTCGGCCTCGGCGACGGACTGGCGATCACCGCGTCGGCCTCGGTGCTGGTCTCCTCCGTCCCCGCGGAACGGGCGGGGCAGGCGGGCGCGGTCTCCGAGACCGCCTACGAACTGGGCGTCGGCCTCGGCGTGGCGCTCCTCGGCAGCATCCACGCCGCCGCCTACTCCCAGCGGATGACGGGCCTCCCCCTGCGCGGGCACGACCTCGACACGGCCCGTGAATCGGTGGGCGGTGCGGCGGAGGTCGCCCAGAACGCCGGCGGGGAGACGGGCCGGCGCGTCCTGACGGCGGCGCGCGCGGCCTTCGACGAGGCGCTGACCACAACCGCGTACGTCTCGGCGGGCATCGTCGTCGCCGTGACCCTGCTCGTGGTGCTGATGGTGCCGCGCGGTTTCAAGGTGACGGGCGGCCACTGAGGGGCCGCCGTCCGTCACCTCGCCCGGGGTCTCAGGGCAGGATGTGCAGCTGCGTGAAGGACACCACCTGCTGAAGTCCCCTCTCCGCCAGACAGGTCGTGGGAAGATCGGCGGGCGCGGTCTGAATGGCCCGCTGCGCCCGGGCCCCCTTGCCGAGCCCCTCCACGACCACGCCGTCGAGCCGTACGTTGTTGACGCCCAGCACGCGGACGGAGTGCCCGGTGGTGTACGAGATCACCGACGTCCGGCCGTCCCCGTAGCGGACGGTCTCCCGGGCCCGGACCGACCCGAGGGTCAGACAGCTGCCCTGCGGGGTCGTTGCCGTGATGCGCGTGGTCGCCGCGACCGTGTGCCCCGGGGCATCGGAGCAGGTGTAGGTGCCCTCCGCGACGATGTCGGTGGGACGGGGCGCGAGCTGCAGTCCAGGGGTGTAGCGGGTGTTCTCCTGCCCCGCGCAGGCGATCGGCGTGTGGGCCCGGGCGGCCGGAGCCGCCACCAGGGACGCGCCCAGCAGCGTGAGCGAGGACAGGGCAATTCCGATACCGCGCCTACCGAACATGCACAACCCCTCCGGAAGCCTGGACGTGCCGTGACCAGCCCGCCTACGGGCCCCTGCATACCCACGCCGCGCACCACACCCACCCCTTCACGTAAGGCGCCCGCAGCACCCCCCTACCGCCGCGCCACAGCGCACGCACCCCGGCGCACGGCCGTCACGCCGGGCGCAGGAACGGCAGCCACGCCGCCGCCCCGGGCCGCGTCGCGGCGTGCACCGCGAGCAGGACGCCCGCCGTGCCCGTCGCCAGGTCCATCGACAGCCGCAGCAGCCCGTCCATCGGGAACGCCAGCTCGCCCTCGAACCGCACCGCGTGCAGCCCCAGCCCGCGCAGCTGGACCCGGCGCGCGGAGGCCGGTCCCCCCAGGTGCACGAGGGCGTACAGCAGGCCGGCGTGGCCGTCGAGCAGGCCGGACGACAGGAGCAACCCGGTGTCCAGGCTGTCGCGGATGCGGTCCCGCAGCCGGGAGAAGTGGGCGTCCTCACGCTGCCGCAGGTATGCGTCGAGGGCGATGCCGATGCCGGCGCTGCCCCGGCCGAGCACGGTGAGCCGGCGCTCCCGGTCCCGCACGTGCACATACCGTCCCCGGGACACCCCGCAGCGGGCGATGTCCCGCGCCAGCGCCGCCTCGGCGCACTGCAGATGGCCGGCGTCGGATGTCTCGGCGAAGAGCCGGGTGAACAGCAGCGCGGGCCCCGACCAGCCCCGCATCAGCCCCACGGCCGCGGGCTCCGCCGGGCCGTCGCCGTCGAGGACCCGCGCCAGCCGGTCGCCGAGGCGGACCGCCGCCTCCACGTCGCCGAAGTGCAGCAGCGTCAGGGCGATCCCGGCGATCCCGCCGAACAGCCCCACCCCGCAGCCCGCGAGGTCGAAGCCGGCCAGCCGGGCGGCCGTCTCGCGCGCCTGCTGCGGGCGGCCCAACTCCCCGAGCACGTACGCCGTACCGGCGAGCCCGTCGTAGAGGCCGGGCCGCGGCCAGCGGGCGCGCTCGACCGCCCGGGCCAGCCAGTCGACGTACCCCTCGAAGCGCGGGCAGCCGCCGTACCCCGTGCCGTGCAGGGCGTACAGCACCCCCGCCGCACCGAAGGCCAGGGCCGCCCCCTGCCCGTCGAACTGCTTGACGTCGCCCGGGAACAGACGGTCGTCCCGCTCCGGTGTGGCGCTGCCGGCGATGGCGTCGCGCAGCGAGCCGAGGACGGCCTCCCAGCCGTCGGGGGACCCGCCGTCCGGCCCGTCCGGGAGGTCGTCGCGGGCGTCCGGGCCCACGGGCCAGGCCACGGACCGTACGGGGGAGTCGCCCGGGGGCGGGGCGAGACCCGCGCGCAGGCGCTCGCCGAAGCCGGGCGGTACGGGGAAGCGGTCCTCGACCAGGCGGACCAGCTGCTCGTGCTTGTGCGCGTCGAACCGCAGCAGCTCCGTCAGCGGGCAGAAGACCGCGAGCCGCAGGCAGTCCAGGGCGTACGCGTCGACCGCGAACCCCGAACGCGCCCAGGGGGCTATGAAGCCCGCGGTCCCCATGACCGGGGTGAAGTTCTCGTGGATGTCGAAGGACGTCTCGAAGTCGACCAGGCAGACGCTGTCGTCCGGCCGCACCAGCACATTGCCGGGCTGCAGGTCCCCGAAGACGATCCCGCGCGCGTGCAGCGCGGCCGTCGCGGCCGCCACGCGGTCGAGGACCCCGCAGGCCCACTGCGCATAGGCGGCCGCCTCCTCCTGCCCCGCGCCGGGGTGGAAGAGGGGATGGCGGCGCCCGATCGCCTCGTGGAGCCGCTCGCCCTCGACGAACTCCTCGACGAGGAAGTGGTGTTCCCAGTGCCGGCTACGGGCGATGACCCGCGGCACGCAGTCCAGGCCGGCGAGCCGCTCCAGCACGGTGTGCTCGCGTGCCAGCCGGGCCACCGCGTCCATGCCGTTGTCGTCGACACCGGCGTACGGGCGCGCCTCCCGCAGGACCACCCGGCGCCCCGTCACCGGGTCGGCGGCCCGGTAGACGCCACCGCTGTTGGAGAAGTGCAGCGCCTTCTCGACGCGGTAGGGAAGCGCCCCGCCGGTGTCCGCCCGGGCGGCGCGGATCCGCGTGCCGATGAACGGCGGCACCCCCGCCCACGGCGGCACTTTGAAGACGGCACCGCGCACATCGGGCACCGGACGGCCGTCCGGGCGCACCACGGCCGGCACGTACTCGCCGTCGCCCCCGAAGCAGTACCGGGGCGAGAAGCCGCCGTAGCGCAGGTACAACGGCCCCTCGCCCCAGCGCAGATCACTGAGGATGTACGGCCCCTTCACCCCTCTCAGCAGTGAGGAGAGCTCCTTGAGCGTCCGCTCCAGCGACTCCTCGCAGCGCGGGTAGATGGTGATGAGCTTGCCGCCGGCCGACCGGGGCGCCCGCTTGCTGTTGACCAGGGCCAGCAGGGTGCGGCTGCGCAGGAACTTGAAGCTGATGCCGTGCTCGACGCAGTACTCCCACACCGCGTCGACCACCCGGGGCGCCTCCTCGGCCGTCGCCGAGGCGTGGATCTTCCAGCCCTGGTCCGGCAGCCGGGCGTCGCCGCGCCGCAGGGCGACCCAGCCGCCGCGTTCCGCGCGCCGCCAGCCGGGCGGCGCCGGCTGTCCGGTCCGCGCGAACCGGCTGGCGGTGTCCTCCACGCGCTCGGGCGTGTCCACGAAGAAGGGGTCCGCGACGAGGTGGCCTTGAGCGAGCATGCGTTTGTCCTCCCGTGCCTTGCGACGACGTGGCGGCGCGCCGGCCGCCGCGCGGGACGAACGGCCGGCGCGCCTGCCGCGCGGGTGCTCAGACCTGGCCGAGGGTGCTCTGGTAGCTGTTGCTGCAGGGCCACTGAGTGGGCGTCTCCTCCTCCAGTTCCTGCAGCTCCAGGATCTCCGACACGTCGTTCACCTCCCTTCCGGGGCGGACGGGACGGCGGGGGACCGCGAGTCGAGGAAGGGGAGAACGGGAGAGGTTCCCTCGAACGCGGAACTCAGGGCGAGCAGGACGCCCGCGGCACCGGTCGCCAGGTCCGAGGAGAGCCGCAGCATCCGGAAGCCGGGGAAGACGAGGTGGCCCCGGAAGGACCGGGCGTGCCAGGCCAGCCGCCGCACCTGCCGGAGCACGGCCGGGCCGCCGGCCGGCTCGCCCAGCGCCACGAGGGTGGCGATGCCCCCGGCACGCCCGCGCAGCAGGCCGCAGTTGTGCACGTACACCGCGTCGCAGGTCCGCCGGATCGCGGCAAGCACGGCGGCCGCACCGGGGTCGGGCCGGTGCCGCAGGAGGTCCCGCAGTACGAGGGCGGGACCGGCGCTGCCGCCCTGCAGATAGGGGAGGCGGGCGGTGCCGTCGAAGAGTGCCACGGTGCCGTCGGCAAGGGTGCGGAGCCTGTCGAGGTCGTGCCGCAGCGCCTTGCCGGCGAGGTCGAGCCATGGTGCCTGCCGGGTCTCCTCGTACAGCCGCAGGAAGAGCAGGGCGACCCCGGCGGCGCCGTGCAGCAGCCCGTGGGGCGGGGGCCCGCCCGGCCGGGCGGGCAGCGGGCCGTCGCCCACGGTGCGTCCCAGCTCCTGTGCCGTGCGCAGGGCGCGCTCACGGAAGGCGGTGTCCCCGGTCGCCGACGCGAAGTGCAGCAGGGTCAAGGCGATTCCGGCGCCGCCCCCGGCCAGGTCGGCGACCGTCGTGTGCTCCCGCGACGCCCGCTCCAGGACGTCCAGGGCCTGCTCGCGCCGCCCCAGCACCTCCAGGGTGAGCGCGACGCCGTGCAGCCCGTCGTAGAGGCCGGGCCGGGGCTCCTTCTCCCGCCGGACCGCTTCCGTCAGCCACTCGGTGTACGCCTCGGGGACGGGCGCCCCGGCCCGGTGCAGGGCGTAGAGGACACCGGCCGCGCCGTGGCCGAACGAGGTCCCGCCGATGCCGGCCGGCCAGGCCGGCGTGCCGGGGAAGAGCCGGTCGGGGCGGCCGGGCGTGGCACTGCTGTGGATGCCGCCCACCAACGCCTCCCGGACCGCCGGCCAGTCGGGCCGCTCCGCCGCCAGCAGCGCGCCCGCCCGGTCCTCCTGTGCCGGGCGCCCCGCCCGCAGCCCCGCCAGAAGACCGGCCGTGAAGCCCGGTGGCACCGGATAGTGCTGTGCGACGGCGGAGGCGAGGGTGTTCAGCTTCTCCGGGCCCGCGTACGGCAGGGGGAGGAACAGCCACAGCCGCAGCCGGTCGAGCAGGTACCGGGCCGCCTCCGCGCCGCCCAGCCCGGCGGGCACCGCGAAGTCAGGGTCGCCGGCCGGCGGCGGGCGGTCGTCGGCGAGGTCCGTGGCCGACGCCAGGCCGACGAGCACGACCCGGCCGCCGGGGCGGACGATGACGTGCTCCGGCCGCAGTTCGCCCAGGCGCAGCCCCGCTCCGTGCACGGCGTCCAGCGCCTCCCCGGTCCTGTGCAGGATGTCCAGGGCCCATGCGGTGTACGGACCGGCCTCCCGCGCGGCGCGTTCCTCGGACGTCAGCGGGAAGGCGGCCGACGCGGCCCGCAGCAAGGAGGTGCCCTCGATGTACTCCTCGGCCAGGAACCGGTGTTCCGCGTACGTGCGGTGATCGAGGAGGCGCGGCACGCACGCCAGGCCCGCCAGCCGCTCCAGGGCCGTCCGCCGCCTGCCGAGCCGGGTGACCGCGTCCTCGCCCCGCCGGTCGAGCCCCGCGTGGGGCCGGGCCTCGCGCAGCACCACCCGCTCACCGGTGGATGTGCAGGTCGCGAGATACGTCCCGCCCCCGTGGCCCTGGCCCAGCGCCCGCTCGGCCCGGTAGGGGAACTCCCCGGCGGGCGTGGCGTGCAGCGCCTCCAGATCGGCGCGCAGCACCTCGGGCAGGCGCAGGTGGCCAGGAACGGTGAACACGGCTCGGCGCGGCTCGGGCACGAGCGTGCCGTCCGGCCCCTGCGACGGGCCCGGGGCGAGGGAGCCGTAGCGCACGTACAGCGGTCCCCTGCCATGCCGCAGGGCGCCCAGGACGTAGGCGCCGTCGAGCCCGTCGAGCAGTACGCCGAGCCCGTCCAAGGTCCGCGCCAAGGTGGCCTCGTCGCCGGCGTGGACCGTGATCATGCGTGCGCCCGGCAGCCGTTCGGCGCGGTGGCCGTTGAGTTCGTGCGCGGTGGCACGGCTGCGGAGGAAGTCGAAGGCGAGCCCCCGCTCCACGCAGTGCCCCCACACGATCTCGGCCGCCCGCGCCAGGCGGGGCGGCGTCACCGACACGTCAACGAGCCAGCCCTGCACGGGCGGTGCGCCCCCGCGCGGCCGCATCGTGACCCACCAGCCGCTCTCGCCCCGCTCCCAGCCCCGGGGAGGCCGCCGACGGGCCGCGGCGAGCCTGTCGTGCTCGTCGGGGTACCTCTCGGGCACGTCGTGGAAGAGGGGATCGGCGAGGCAGAAGCGGTCGTAGTCCTTGAGCGTCAGCACGGCGCGTCCCTTTCGGGCGAGGACTCCGGGCGGTCACCGGGTCACAGGGCGAGGGCGCTGAATTCCGGGGGATTGGTCCGTACCGTGCGGCGGTCGATCCGCGACCGGACCTCCTGCGAACCGAAGTGGTAGTCCATGCGCCGGACGGCTTCCGCCCAGTCCTGCATGGTCCGCACGGCCGAAAGCGTCTCCACGACGAAGGGGTCCCGCAGCCGGGACACCCCGCGATACCAGAGATCCAGCGGGGATTCCTCCAGAATGTTTCCCACGGTCCCTTCGTAGACCGGCAACGCACGGACGGCACCGTCCGGTTCAACCTGCATCACCAGTGTGTCGACGCCACTTGCGAAACGGTCCGGGCGCATGACGAGATTCTGATTGTCCGTGGTGAAGATCCGTACCCCTTCCGGGGCGAGCCGCTGGAGCCGGGTGCGCTGCCGATCGCTCGTCAACTGCACCACCTGCTCGTCGTCGAGAAGCTCGAAGTGACCGAATTCCGGTCTGCTGGCCAGTCCTTCGGGAACAGCGGCATTGAAGGTCAGGCTGCGCAATTCGCCGAAGCGCGGGGCGATGGCGGTGCAGAATTCCTCCAGTTGCGGGAAATTGCTCCGCACCACGACGCAGTCGATGCCGAACCACAGCGGCGACTGCTTCAGGCGCTTGCGCTCCCTGGCGACGCCGTCGAGCAGCGTGAGGGCGCTCAGCGCCCGGTCGAAGGAGCCGCGCCGGCCCCGGATCCGGTCGTGGACCTGCGCCGTCGCACCGTCCAGGCTCACGACGACCTCATCGAACACCGATCCGAGCTCGGTCGCCATCCAGGGTTCCATGATCCAGCCGCTGGTGTAGACGGCGGTCTTCACCCCGGCCCGGGACAGCCGTGCCGCCACCTCGAAGATCCCCCTGACGAGGAGGGGTTCTCCACCGGAGAGCGCGACCACCCGCGGATTCAGCGAGATCAGGGCGTCGGCCACCCGCAGCATGTCCTCGTGGCTCAATTGCCGCGGTGCGCGCCTGCCCGACTCCGAATAGCAGTGCGAGCAACGCAGGGGACAGGCATAGGTGGTGTCCCAGACGACCACCTCGGGACCGGAAGACACGCTCATGGTTCCCTTTCGGCTTTCCTTGAATCGCACAGTCGATCGTCGTACCGGGGCCGTCGTACCGGGTGTCCGGGCAAATGACAGACAATCCGAGTCTGCCGCGCCCGGCCGTCCGTGCACATCCCGGAATCCTCCGAACTCCATAGAGGTTTTCCGCTATACCTCCGGTGGCAGATACGTCCCGCGGGACATCATCTGGACCGCTGCCACGAAGGTCGCCGATAATGCCGCGCGTGAGGGGTACGTGTGAAGGGTAGTGAACGGGCGATACGGATCGCCGCGTTCTCCGGCGGGCTCTGCCTGCTGTGGGCGATGACCACCGGAGCGTTTCTGCTGCGGAACAACACGGTCACTCTGCCGTGGATCCTCGGCGCCGTTCTCCCCTGTTACTGCGCCGGGCTGTTCGCCTGGTGGCACGCCCCCTCCAGCCCCGTCGCCCGCCGGCTGCTGCTCATCGGCACCGCGCTGTCGGTGAGCATCGGCATCCGCTACACCTCGGCGCTGCTGACCACCGTGTTCGCCTGGGACCTGAGCGCACCGGAGAACGGCCTTCCCTCCGTGGAGGCCGCCCTCGTCGTCCTGCCCACGGAGTGGGTCAACCTCACGGTCAGCATCCTCGTCGTCCACCTGCTGGCCGTACTGCCCGACGGCCGCTTCCGGTTCCGCTACGAGCGCCCACTGCTGCGCTCGCTGTGGGCCCTGCTCGCGCTGCCGTTCGTGCTGCCGCTGGCGGGCGTGCCCACCAGGATCGTCGAGTACGTGGTGTTCTACTACCCGGAGGCGTGGCTGCCCGGGGTGGGCGCGGTGCTGCTGGTCGTCCGAGCTCTGCGCGCCCGCGCCGCCGGCGAACGCGACATCGCCGCGCTGCTGCCCATCGGGGTCACCGCCGCGGTCCTCTTCCTGGGCCGGGGCATGTCCCGGCTGTTCCGCACCTGGCACGGCGAGTCCGGGGTCCTCTACCTCGTCGGCTCGGCCCTCGGGGCCCTGCCGTACGTGCTGATCTCACTGTCCGTCGTCTACGCCGCACTGCGGTACCGGCTGCTCGGCGTCGACATCGTCATCCGCCGCTCGGTCGTCTACGGCACGCTGTGGCTCATCATCAGCGGCTGGTACCTGGGCATGGCGATGACGCTCGGGCTGACGGCCGGCCAGTACTTCCCGATCGGCCTTTCCGTCCTGGTCGCGGTCACCGCGACGGCCCTGTTCCAGCCCGTGCGGGCGCGGCTCAACCAGCTCGCCGAGCGCCGGGTCTTCGGCAACCGCCTCAGCAGCTTCGAACTCCTGGTCCAGTTCGGCAGCGCCCTCGAACACGCCTATGACCTCAGCCGGTTGGCGCCCCAGCTGGCGGCCGGCCTGCAGGAGGGCCTGGGCCTGCGCTGGGCCCGGGTACGGCTGGGCGGTGGCGGTGACCTGCCCGTCCACGTCGGAACGGCAGGCGAGGAACCACCGACGGACCGGCGGAGCCCGGCGAGCGGCTTCCCGGTCTGCTACGGCAACGACATCCTCGGCCTCATCGAGTACGGGCCCAAGGCCGAGGGCCGCTTCACCCCGGAGGACCACGACGTGGTGGAGACCCTCGCCCGGCAGGCCGCCCTCGCCGTGCACAACGTGCGCCTCGCCGCCGAACTGTCGACCCGCGTGGGCGAGGTGCAGCGCCAGGCCGGCGAGCTCGACGCCTCCCGCGCCCGCATCGTGCACGCGCAGGACAGCGAGCGGCGGCGCATCGAGCGGCGGCTGCACGACGGCATCCAGCAGGACCTCGTCGCCCTGGTCGCCAAGTTGCGCCTCGCCCGCAACCGGCTCGGCCGCGGCGGCGACATCCACGCGGTCCTCACCGAGGTCCAGGACGACGCCTACCGCGTCATCGACGAGCTCCGCGAGGTCGCCCACGGCATCCACCCGCCGGTCCTCACCGACCAGGGCCTGGTCGCCGCCGTCACCTCCCGGGCCCGCCGGATGCCGGTCCCCGTCACCGTGCACATCGAGGAGTCGCTGGACCGGGTGCGGTTCGCCCTCGACATCGAGGAGTCCGCGTTCTACCTCGTCTCGGAGGCGCTCACCAACGTCCTCAAGCACGCCGACGCCACCCGCGTGACCATCCGCATATCGCGCTGCGAGGGCTGGCTCGTGGTGGAGGTCGTCGACGACGGCGTGGGATTCCCCACCGACACCACCCGGGGGTCCGGACTGACCGGGATGCGCGACAGGATCGAAGCGGTCGGCGGTGACCTGCGGATCACCAGCCGGTCCGGCGGGGGCACCACGATCCGTTCCAGGCTGGCCGAGCGGGTGCGGGAGGAGATCAGTGACTGAGGAACCGATGCGCGTCGTCATCGCCGAGGACCACTACCTGGTGCGCGAGGGCACGCGCCGGCTGCTCGAGGACACCGGCGACGTGGCCGTCGTCTCGGCCGTCGGCGACGCCGTCGAACTCCTGGACGCCGTCGGGGAACTGCGACCGCAGGCCGTCATCGCCGACATCCGCATGCCGCCCAGCCACCACACCGAAGGCATCACCGCCGCCCACGCCATCCGCGCCCGCCACCCGGGCATCGGCGTCGTCATGCTCTCCCAGCACGCCGACGAGAACTACGCCTTCGACCTCTTCCAGCGCGGCACCGACGGCCTGGCCTACCTGCTCAAGGAGCGCATCGGTGAGCTCGACGAACTGCTGCGCGCCCTGCGGGAGGTCGCGGCGGGCCGCTCCGTCGTCGACCCCCGCATCGTGGAGGTGCTCATGGGCAGCCACACCCGCGCCGCGGACGCACCGCTCGCGGCGCTGACGCGGCGGGAACTCGACGTGCTGCGGCACATGGCGGAGGGCAAGACGAACCGGGCGATCGCGGGTGCGCTCGTGCTGTCGGAGTCCACGATCGAGAAGCACGTCAATTCGACGTTCGCGAAGCTGGGGCTGGCGGAGGAGCCGCAGCTGCACCGGCGGGTGAGCGCTGTACTGGCGTACTTGCGGCACGCGCCCCGGAGGGCGGGGTGAGTTCTCCCCGCCCCGGGCGCGGCATTCAGCCCGTCCGGCGTTCAAAGGACCGGGGCCCCGGGCGGAGCCCCGGGAAGGGGCGGGCTTCGGCTAGTCGCGCAGGTCGTCCCAGGTGATCACCGGGCTTCCCGCCCGCAGGCTGTAGTCCATTGCCGGGTCCCGCACGGGCCACTTCAGCCGCAGCCAGTTGGGCACGGTGGCCGGGATCCCGTCGTCCGCGGCCAGGTGCCAGAAGGTGTTGGAATCCTGGCGGGCGAAGTACGGGCAGAAGAAGGAGACGACGAGCGTCACCCGCCGGCCCCGGGTGACCGGCGTGACCGCATGGAAGATCCGGCTCCCGTGCAGGAACAGCGCCGCCCCGCGCTCCCCGCAGGGCGCCTCCTTGATGCGCGGGTCGCCCTCGTGGGCGCCCGTGAACTCGTCCGCACGCCCCTGGAAGTAGCTGAAGCGCCCGCCGTCGTAGTCCTCGTAGCTGTTGAGCTGGATGGTCAGGACGTAATCCATCCCGTCGTGGTGCCACTTGACGATGTCCGAGCGGCCGTCGGCCCCGAAGTAGTTGATCTGCACGGTGGGGATCCGCAGCGGGTGCGGAATCAATGGCACGCCCGCCAGCCGCGAACAGGAGAGGAGGAAGCCCCGGTCGCGGATCATGTTGTTGATGAACGCCGACATCAGATCGGCACTGCGCACCCGGCGCGTGGTGATGAACCGGGCGGTACCGGCGGAGCTCTCCAGTCTGTCGCACACTTCGGTGAGGCAGTCCAGGCCCTCGGGGGTGAGGATCTGCACGGGTCCGACGAGAGCGGTGTCGTCGACCGCGCCGTATCCGTGGTTGAGCTCGTGGGCCGCGTACCCGAACTCCTGGAGCCGCACCCGGGGCCCCTGCACCTTCGGGGCCACGAAGTCGCCGCTCCAGCGGGGTTCGCCGGGCAGATCCGCCCGCCTGGGCGGCCTCTTGCCGCGCAGCGCGTGGAAGACCTGGTCGAACCCGGTGGCCATGCGCGGATGGTTGAGGACGCTGCTTCTGCCGGGTCTCTCCCGTGCCGTCGTCATGAGCCGATTGCAACGCCCGAGCCCGTGCCCCACAAGGCCGGGTTCGCGCCACACTCCGACGGTGGGTCAGGTGGGGCTGGTGGGCCAGCGGTAGCGCACATGAGTGAGGGTTTCGGAGATCTCCCAGAGGCTGTCGGCCAGCGTGGCGTCCCCGGCGGGCATGGGCAGCTCGACGGGGCCGGGGGCGCCGCGCCCCTCGAAGCGGCCGATGGGACCGTAAAAGCCGCCGGGCGCGACGCCGGGGGCCGTGGCCGCGTACAGGGACGGCAGCGCCGCCTGGTCCACGGGCTGCCCGAAGGCCCGCTCGAGGACCAGCCCGGCCAGCGCCCGTACCGGCCGGGCGGCGTGCCGCTGCAGCCCCGTCAGGCTGCTGCCCGGGTGCACGGCCACGCTGGTCAGCGCGGCTCCGGCGGCGTCGGCGCGGCGCTGCAGCTCCAGGGCGAACAGGACGTTGGCGAGCTTGGACTTGGCGTACGCGCCCATGGGCCGGTACTTGTGGGTGCTCTGTACATCGGAGAGCTCGGCCATGGGGCTGCGGGAGATGGCGGCGCTGACGGTGACCACCCGGGGGGCGGGGGCCCGCAGGATCAGCGGGAGCAGCCTGCCGGTGAGGGCGAAGTGCCCCAGGTGATTGGTGCCGACGGTGAGCTCGAAGCCGTCCTCGGTGGTGCGGCGCTCCGGCACCGCCATCACCCCCGCGTTGTTCACGAGCAGATCGACCGGGCGCCCGCCGTGTTCCATGCGGTGGGCGAAGCCGGTGACGGAGGCCAGGGCGGCCAGGTCGAGCAGGTCGGGACGGACCCGGGCGCCCGTCACCTCCCGGGCGATGCGCTCGGCGGCGAGGCGGGCCCTGGCCGGGTCCCTGCCGGTGACGACGACCTCGGCGCCGGCCCGGGCCAGTTCGCGGGCGGTGACGTAGCCGATGCCGCTGTTGGCACCGGTGACGACGGCCAGCCGGCCCGCCAGGCCCGGCATGTCCTCGGTGGTCCAGCTGTCGTGCATGCGACTCCTCGGCGGCCGGTCGCGGACGGGCGAGCGTATTGTCCGCCGCCCAGGCGGCCGTCAGGGGGAAGGCGCGCCCGGCGAGGGCGGCGGCTCACACGCCGCCCGTCCCTTCCGGCCGTCGCCCGGCCACCTCCTCCGCGACCCGGCGGGCCTGCCGGACGACGTTGCGCAGGTGGTTGGAGAAGGGGATCCGCACATGAGTACCGACGCCGGCCACCCAGATGCGCTCGGGCGGCGCCCCGGGGCGGCGGCGCACCCGCAGGTCGTCCTCCAGGTGGTCGACGGCCGTGGCGCCGTCCCCGGGTCCGTCCAGGTGCAGCGTCCTGCCGTCGCGGGACCAGTGGAGTACGGGCTGGTGGAAGCCGGTGCCGTTGACGACATGGTCGAAGCGCTCCGGTGCGCCGGCGGCCCGGGGCCACCGCACCCGCCAGGCGTCGTCGCCGAAGGTGACGGCGGCTGGGTAGGGGTGGGCCGGCCGCAGCGCACCGGTGGCGAAGTGGACAAGCAGCTTCCGGGCGTTGACGACCGTCATGGCCGTGGCGTAGCGGCCGGTGAACCAGGCGAAGTGTTCCATCAGGGCCTGGCGGCGCGGTGCCGGGAGGCCGGCGCCGAGCGCGATGACCGCTTCGATCAGGGCCACCACGACACCGGGCCAGAAGCAGGCGCCCGCATCGACCAGAGCCGTCTCCTCCCGCAGGCGCTGAACGGGATCGGCCGCCACCGACGTCTGCCGGCGCAGCGGCCGGCGGCTCAGCAGCCGGACCGCCTCCACCGCGCACCGCAGTACCTTCTCCTCCAGGAAGGGGTCCGCCGGGTCGAGGCGGGTGATGCGTTCGACCGGCGGGAAGTCGCGTACGGGCGCGCCCAGCGACGTGCGTACGGAGGGCAGCCGGCCCGACGGAGAGGTCATGACCGCCCGGTGGCCGTCGCGGCACAGCAGCAGGGCCGCGTCGATGGCCGACTGGCGGGTGCCGAGGACGAGGACCCGGCTGCGCGGGCGCAGCTCACGGCGCAGGCGGTCGGCGGGGTAGGGGCTGTCCAGGTAACGGGGGTGATCCGTGAGGCCCGCGAAGCCGTCGGGGACGCGGGGCCGGTGGACGCCCGTGCAGACCACGACGGCGTCCGCGTCCAGCTCCGCGCCCGTGCTCAGGCGGACCCGGTGGCGGCCGTCCGGCCGGGTGCCGACCGTCTCGGCGGTGGCCGGCACCTGTCGCACGTCGATGCCGAGCGCGGTGGCCACGGCGTGTGCCTGGGTGTAGTGCTCCCGGCAGTACTCGGCCACCCGGGCCCTCGGGACGCAGTCCTGCGGGCCGCCCTGCCGGCCGTGCTTGCGCAGGTGGTTCACGAAGTCGGCGTGGTCGTCCGCCAGCAGGGAGTTGATTTCGGCCGCGCTGTTGCACAGCAGCAGCGGGTCGCCGTCCCCGAAGGCCAGCCCCCATCCGGCCGGACGCGGGTCCACGAGCCGGACGGAGCGGACCGGAGGGGGCCCGCCGTCGGGGGAGAGCGCACGGATCAGGTGGACGAAGACGCTGGTCCCGGCGACACCGGCGCCCACGATCACCACGTCGCGCCCGTCGCGCCCGTGGTGTCCGGCGAGTTGTCCGGGTGCCGTGGGTTTCTCGGGGTTCCTGGGGGCCATGGGGTTCACGGGCATCTCCTTTCCGTGGCTCAACCCTGCCCCCGGGCCCGTGCGCGGAAGCGCGGGAGGCGTGGGAGCGGGTTCAGCCCTGAGCGATTCCGCTGAGAGCAGGCGGCTGTTCCCAAAGCGGCGGGCAGCGGGCAGGGTCGCGTCATGAGACTGCTGATACTGGGTGGAACGGAATTCGTGGGACGCGCCTTCACCGACGATGCGCTGGCGCGAGGTTGGGAGGTGACGGTCTTCCACCGCGGCCACCACGAGCCGCCGCCGGGGGTACTCGCGCTGCACGGCGACCGCAGGGCCGAGGGCGGCCTGGCCGCCCTGGCGCAGGGGGAGTGGGACCTCGTCGTCGACACGTGGTCCGCCGCGCCGTCGGCCGTGCGGGACGCGGCCCGGCTGCTGGCCGGCCGGGCCGGCCACTATGTGTACGTCTCCAGCGGGTCCGTCTACCGGCATCCCCGGCCCGCCGGGCTCGGCGAGAGTGCCCCGCTGGTCGACGGCTCGCCCGACGCGGGCGAGGTGGAGTACGCGCAGGCCAAGCGGGGCGGTGAGCTCGCGGCCACGGAGGCCTTCGGCGAGCGGGCGCTGCTGGTGCGGGCGGGGCTGATCCTCGGTCCCGGGGAGAACATCGGGCGCCTGCCCTGGTGGCTGCTGCGCACGGCACGCGGCGGGCCGGTGCTCGCGCCGGGCCCGCGCGACCTGGGAGTGCAGTACGTCGACGCCCGTGACCTCGCCGCCTGGAGCCTGGACGCCGCCGAACGGGGGCTGGGCGGGCCGTACAACGTGATCAGCCGCCCGGGGCACGCCACGATGGGCGGGCTGCTGGAGGCCTGCGTGCGCGTCACCGGCGGCGACGCCGAGCTGCGCTGGACCGCTCCGGAGACGATCCTCGCGGCCGGCATCGAGCCATGGCTCCACCTCCCGGTCTGGCTGCCGCCGGGGGAGCTGCACGAGACCATGCACCAGGGCGGCGTGGAGAAGGCGTTCGCCGCCGGGCTGCGCTGCCGCCCGGTCGAGGAGACGGTGGCCGACACCTGGGCCTGGCTCCAGCGGCTGGGGCGACTGGGCAAGGCGGCGCCACAGCGCCCGGACCGGCCGTCCGTCGGGCTGGACCCGGAGACGGAGGCGAAGGTCCTGCGCGGCTGACGTCACCCTCGGCCGAACCGCCGCCGGTGCGCGGTGGGGCCGATCCCGGTACGCCGCCGCATCTGTGCCCGCAGGTTGGCCCGCGTGCCAAGCCGCCCGCCCGGGCGAACCGCCACCGCCACCGCCACCGCCTCCGGCCGGGACTCCGGTGGCCCCCGCGCTCGAGCAGCCGGCAGGCCAGGGCGACGCGTTCGGCGGCGAGCCACATGAGCCACGTGAGCGGCGTGGTGCCGGGCTCGACGCGGCAGCGGTGGTGCGGGGTCGCCGTGGTGACCGCGGCAGCGGCGCGTCGGTGCCACCGCCGGGTACCGCTCGGCGCGGCAGCGGTGTGGGGTCGCCGTGTTGACCGCGGTGCGGGTGATGGCTGGGTCCCTGACGACGTGTCGACGTCATCGCCGGGTACGCGTTCGGTGCGGCAGCGGTGGTGCGGGGCGCTGTGGTGACCGCGGCAGCGGCGCGTCGATGCCGTCGCCGGGTACCCGCTCGGCGCAGCCGCGGTGCAGGGTCGCCGTGTGACCGCTGTGCGGTGGCCCGGGTCGTGACGGCGCGTCGGTGCGACCGCCGGGTATCTGCTCGGCGCGGTTGCGGCGGTGCGGGGTCGTTGTGGTGGCCGCGGCAGT
>NZ_JBEZYL010000011.1:0-195294 GCF_040638465.1 Streptomyces sp. NPDC026206 | reverse complement strand
GTGGCGCGTGGATGCGACCATCCGGTATCTGCTCGGCGCGGTTGCGGTGGTGCGGGGTCGTTGTGGTGGCCGCGGCAGTGGCGCGTGGATGCGACCATCCGGTATCTGCTCGGCGCGGTTGCGGTGGTGCGGGGTCGTTGTGGTGGCCGCGGCAGTGGCGCGTGGATGCGACCACCGGGTATCCGTTCGGCGCGGCAGCGGTGGTGCGGGGTCGCCGTGGTGACCGCGGCAGCGGCGCGTCGACGCCACCACCGCGTACACGTTCGGCGCAGCGGGGCGTCGAGCCCGGTTGTTCCTCGCCCGTCGGCGGGGCGTGACGTGGAGGGCCGGCCCCGCCCGGGCGGGCGCGTGTCATCCCGTTGGCCCTGCTCCGGCTGCGCCCGCCGCCCGCGCCCAGTGGACTGGGCGCGGGGGGTCCTGGAGGTGTGAGGCGATGCGTGAGCGGCCCGGCACAGTCGTGGCGGCCGTCGTCGCCGTGGCCCTCCTGGCCGTCGGATGCACCGCCGCCGACGGCGGCGGCCGCGAGCGCCGGGTCTCGCCCGCCCCCTCCGCCGCACCGCGGGAGCGCGCGCCGCACAGGACTCTGCCCGGCCTGCCCCCGGACATCGCCCGGCAGCGCCTGGCCTGGAAGGCCTGTTCCACCGAGGACGCCGTCCGGGGCGGCGCCGCACTGCGCCCGGAGGCGGACTGCGCCTGGCTCACCGTGCCCGTCGACTACAACGCGCCCGACGAGCACAGCATCGACCTCCGGGTGGTGCGCGTGAGGGCGCCGGGGCGTGAGCGGCGGCTCGGTTCCCTCGTGTTCAATCCCGGCGGCCCCGGGGAGGCGGGCGCCGCCATGGTCGCCGGCGGCGCGTTCGAGGCCACGGCCCGGGTGATGGACCGCTACGACCTCGTCGGCTTCGACCCCCGGGGCGTCGGGCGCTCGGCACCGCTCAAGTGCCCCCAGGGCACGGGCGGCGACCTCATCCCGCGGACCCGTGAACAGGTGGACGCCGAGTTCAGGGCCGCCGCCGAGCAGGGCGAGAGCTGCCGCAGGGCCGGGGGCCGGCTGCTGCCCCACATGGACACCGTCAGCGTCGCCCGCGACCTGGACGTGCTGCGCGCCGCCCTCGGCGAGAACAGGCTGAACTACCTCGGCATCTCCTACGGCACCTACATCGGCCAGCACTACGCCCACCTCTTCCCCGACCGGGTGGGCCGCTTCGTCCTCGACGGCGTCGTGGACCCCGGCACCGACCAGACCCGCACCGCCCGCAACGACGTCAAGTCCCTCGACGACAGCTTCGCGAGCTACGCGCGGGCCTGCGCCGCCCTGCGCTGCGCCCTCGGCCGGACGCCCGGCGAGATCGTCGCCACGACCACCGAGTTCGTACGGGGCCTGGATGCCCACCCCGTGCCCGCGTCCGGAGGCGGCAGGCTCACCACCGGCCTGGCCGTCCAGGGCATCCGTGCGCCCCTCTACCAGTCGGACAGGTGGCCGGACCTGACGCGGGCGCTGCTCGACGCGATGGCCGGCAGGCCGGACGCCCTCATCGCCCTGGCCGTGGAACAGGTGCAGGTGCAGACGCAGGAGCAGGGCTCGGACAAGGCCGGCTCCCGGGACGAGACGCCCGTGGACCCCACGATGGCCCGCAACGCCGTCGACTGCCTCGACAAGCCGGGCCCCCGCAGCACCGGCGAACTCCTGGCCGACCTGGGTGAGTTCGAGAAGACGTCACCGCTGTTCGGGGCCACCGTTGCCACCGCCATGTTCCACTGCGCCGCCTGGCCCCTCGCGCCCACGGGCCGGGCCGAGCCGCTGACGGCGCCCGGCGCCCCGGGCATGGTCCTGGTCTCCTGGTCCGTCGACCCGGCCACACCGCTCGGCAATGCCGAGGCCGTGCGGAAGAACCTGGGCACCGCCTCCCTCGTCGTCCGCGAAGGCACCGGCCATTCGGCCTACGCCAGCGGCTCGGACTGCACCGACGCGGCCGTGGACGCGTTCCTCGTCGGGGGAAGGCTGCCACCGCCGAAGGTGGAGTGCAGCGGCTGAGGCGCCGCCGAGCGCCGCCGCTCCCGGCGCACGACCAGCAGGGCGGCGTCGTCGGACAGCGCACCGCCGGTGTACGCGCGTAGGTCGGCCACCAGCCGGTCCACCAGCGGGCCCGGTGCCAGCTCCGGCATGCCCGCCAGGCGCTCGGCCAGCGGATAGAAGCGGCCGGACGCGTCCCTGGCCTCGGTCACCCCGTCCGTGTACAGCACCAGGAGATCGCCCGGCGCGAAGGCGAAGTGCAGGAAGTGGTAGGGGCCCGTGGCCAGCTCCCGCAGCGCCAGCGGCGGGTCGGGCTCCGGCGTCTGCACCTCGGTGACCTCGCTCGCGCGCCACAGCAGCGGCGGCAGATGGCCGCAGTTGACCAGCTCCGCCGGGCCGTCGGGGTCCGCCACCTCCAGCAGGACCGCGGTGACGAACTCCTCGCCCACCCGGCGCCGCACCACCGTGGCGTCCAGCCGCCGGGCCACCGTGCGCAGCTCCGGCTCGACCTGGGCGGCCTCCCGGAAGGTGCCGAGCACGTCGGCCGCGGTCTCGATGGCCGGCAGGCCCTTGCCCCGCACGTCGCCGACGATCAGCCGGGTCCCGAAGGGGGTGGCGAGCACCTCGTACAGGTCGCCGCCCACGCGGGCCTCGGCGTCGGCCGCCAGATAGCGCACCGCCACCCGCAGCCCGTCGATCCGCTCCGGCAGCGGGCGCAGCAGGGTGCGCTGCGCCGCCTCCGCGACGGAGCGCGACTGCAGCAGTTCGCGCTCCCGGGTCGAGACAAGGACGACGTTGGCGGTGCTCACGCAGGTGATGGCCAGCACCGTGGCGCCGGCGGTGAGGTGGACGGCGAGCGGCACCTCGGTGTCGGCGAGGCCGAGGAGGGGGACGAAGGCGAGGGCGAGCAGGCCCACCGTCAGGGGGACGCGGGCGCGCCGGGTGCCGCCGATGCCGGCGAGCGCGGGGGCCGTGGCGAGGACGGGGGAGAAGGTCAGCTGGGGGTTGGTCCACAGATCCAGCGCGACGGCGACGGTGAGCAGCGCGTAGGCGGCCGCGACGAGCAGGCGCGCGCCGCGCGGGAGCGGGGATGTCTCGGGCGGCCTGTCGCGACCTGGGTCTCGCTTCATGGTGGTTTCCCACCCTAGGCGGCGGACGTCCCGCCGCAAGCGGACCGGCCGCGCGGCACGTTTCGTCGGATGGTGGGATGGAACGCCCATCGGTGTCCGGCGCACGGACACCGGTTTGGCATGAACGGTCCTATGCCCCGAAAAAAGGACATTACTCCATAAAGGTGATCGCCGTGACCTTCCGCGGTGCCGCGCGGACGGGTCGCCGATGATGGCCACTGTGAGCGGCAAGGTGGAGACGCACGACGTGCTGATCGTCGTGTACGACGGAGTGCAATTGCTGGACGTCGCAGGTCCCTTGGACGTCTTCGACCGGGCCGCGTCCGAGGCGGAGGCCGGCTACCGTGTACGCCTGGCCTCCCTGGGCGGCCGGCCCGTGGCCACCTCCGCCGACGCCCACCTGGGCGTCGGCGCGGACCTCGCGAGGGTGCGCAAGCCCCCGGACACGCTCGTGGTGGCGGGCGGCCGGGGGTACGCCGAGGCCGCCGCCGACCGCGACCTGCTCCGGCACGTGCGACGGCTCTCCGCCGGGGCCCGGCGCACGGGTTCGGTGTGCACCGGCGCGTTCGTCCTGGCCGAAGCGGGCCTCCTCGACGGGCGCCGCGCCACCACGCACTGGGCGTTCTGCTCCGAACTGGCCGCCGGCTACCCGGCCGTCTCCGTGGAACCCGACGCCATCTTCGTCCGGGACGGCGCGGTCGTGACCTCGGCCGGCGTGACCGCCGGCATCGACCTCACGCTGTCCCTGCTGGAGGAGGACTTCGGCCCCGAACTGGCCCGCGCCGTGGCGAAGTTCCTGGTGGTCTTCATGCAGCGGCCCGGCGGCCAGTCGCAGTTCAGCACCTTCAGCCGCGCCGACCCGCCGCGCGGCGGCGCCCTGCGCGAGCTCGTCGAGGCCATCGACGCCCACCCCGCCGACGACTTGTCGGTGCCCGCGCTGGCCGCCCGGCTGGGAATGAGCCGGCGCCACTTCAGCCGGCAGTTCAGCCGGCAGGTGGGGACCAGCCCGGGCGCGTACGTCGAACGGGCCCGGGTCGCCGCGGCGCGCGCCCTGCTGGAGAGCACCGCCGACAGCGTCGACGCCATCGCCGGACAGTGCGGCTTCGGCACGGTCGAGACGATGAGGCGCGCCTTCGTCCGCGAGGCCGGCGTGTCACCGGCCGCCTACCGCGACCGGTTCCGGCGGGGCTGACTCCCGGGTGGCAGCCCCGCCGCCGACATCACTCCGACCCGGGGATCTTCCGTGTGGTGACGGCGATCCGGTTCCAGGCGTTGATGGTGAAGATGAGTGCGATCAGATGCGCCAGCTCCTCCTCGCCGAAGTGCCGGGCGGCCCGCTCGTACACCTCGTCGGGCACGAAGCCGTCGGTCAGGACGGTCACCGCCTCGGTCAGGGCGAGCGCCGCCTGCTCCTTGTCCGTGTAGAGGCCGGCCTCCTGCCAGGCGCTGAGCAGGAAGATCCGCTCCTCGCTCTCACCGGCCTCACGCGCGTCGCGGGTGTGCATGTCCAGGCAGTACGCGCAGTGGTTGATCTGTGAGGCACGGATCTGGACCAGGCCGACGAGGGCCGGTTCCAGGCCCGCCGTCGCGGCCGCGTCCAGCGCGATCATGGCCTTGAAGACCTTGGGGGCGGCCTTGGTGAAATTCATGCGCTGTGCGCGCTGTGTCGTCGTCATGGTCACGACCCTAGGCATGGAACCGGCCTGCTCCATGGTGCAATTCGGGGATGAAACCGAAGGTCAATCAGGCGGGTCCGACGCCCGCCGACAGCTCGGGAAGCGACCTCCACCTGGAGCTGTCCGACGGGCCGGGCGGCCGGCGCGGCGCACTGATGCGCGCGCTGCGCGAGGCCGTCCGCACGGGCCGGCTCACGCCCGGCACCCGGCTGCCGCCCTACCGTTCGCTGGCCACCGACCTGGGCCTGGCCCGCAACACCGTCGCCGAGGCCTACGCCGAACTCGTCGCCGAGGGCTGGCTCACCGCCCGGCAGGGCTCGGGCACCCGCGTCGCCCACCGCGCGGAACCGCCGAGCCCCCAGCGCCCCCGCAAGCCCACCACCCCCTCCCGCCCCCGGCGCCCCGCCTACGACCTGGTCCAGGGCACCCCGGACGCCTCCGCCTTCCCCCGTACCGCCTGGATCGCCGCCACCCGCCGCGCGCTCACCGCCGCCCCCCACGAGGCCTTCGGCCCCGGCGACCCCCGCGGCCGCCCCGAACTGCGCCGCGCCGTGGCCGAATACCTCGCCCGCGCCCGCGGCGTACGCGCCGACCCGCAGCGGATCGTCATCTGCTCCGGCTTCGCGGGCGCCCTGCGGCTGCTGGGCCGGGTGCTCGACGGCACGGTCGCCGTGGAGTCGTACGGGCTGGGCTTCCACCGCTCCCTGCTGACCGCCGCCGGACTTGCCACGGCGACCCTGCCCATCGACGAACACGGCGCGCGCGTCGACCGGTTGCGGGAGACCCGCGCCCGTACGGTGTTGCTCACCCCCGCGCACCAGTTCCCCACGGGTGGCCCGCTGCAGCCCGCGCGGCGGGCGGCGCTCGTCGACTGGGCCGTCGAGGAGGACGGCCTGGTCCTGGAGGACGACTACGACGGCGAGTTCCGCTACGACCGCCAGCCGGTCGGAGCCGTACAGGGCCTGGACCCGGAGCGCGTGGTCTATATCGGTTCGGTCAGCAAGAGCCTCTCCCCGGCGCTGCGTCTGGGCTGGATGGTGCTGCCGGGGCACCTGGTGGATGCCGTGCTCGCGGTGAAGGGGGAGCGGGAGTCCTGGGCGAGCGCCCTGGAGCAGCTGGCCCTCGCCGACTTCATCGCCTCCGGCTCCTACGACCGCCATGTGCGCCGCATGCGCCGCCACTACCGCCGGCGCCGCGACCGGCTCGTCGCCGTCCTCGCCGAACGCGCCCCGCACGTGCGGATCACCGGCGTCGCGGCCGGTCTGCACGCGGTGCTCGGACTCCCGCCGGGCACCGAACGGGCCGTGGTGCGGGCCGCCGCCTGGCAGGGGCTCGCCGTCGAGGGGCTGGAACTCTACCGGCACGGCGAGGCCACGGGTGTGCCGGACGACGGCCTCGTCGTCGGCTACGGCACCCCGCCGGAGCACGCCTTCGCGGGCGCGCTGGACGCGCTGTGCCAGGCGCTGCCGCCGTCGTCCTGAGAGCGGGGTGCCGTCCGCGGGGCGGGACCGCACGCCCCCCTTGGTACAGTCAGAAGAACCTTTCAGTGCAGCTTACTGACCTGAGGAGACCGGATGGCATCCGACAGCGCCGACATCAAGGCCTGGCTCGACACCGTCACCATCGACCCCGCCGTGCGCGCCCTGCGGCCCGATTACCGCGCCCTGGTCCTCACCGCGGAGGGCCTGCGGCCCGGACCGAGCGACCAGGCGAGCGAGGCGCTGCTCTCCTCGGCCGAGGAGACCGCCCGGGCCCGGCTCGCGAAGACGCCGGCCGAGGACCACCCCCACCTGGCCGCCTGGCGCGAGGCGTTCCGCGCCTTCGGGGCCAAGCCGCAGCGCACCCGCCCCAGCGCGGAGGCGCTGCTGCGCCGCGCGGAGGCCGGACTGCCGCGCGTGGACCGGCTCACGGACATCTACAACGCGATCTCCGTCGCCCACGTCCTGCCGCTCGGCGGCGAGGACCTCGACCACTACACCGGCCCGGCGCGGCTGGTCCGCGCCACCGGCGAGGAGCCCTTCGTGACGACGGCGGGCGGCGAGGACGTGGTGGAGAACTGCCCGCCGGGCGAGGTCGTGTGGCGCGACGACGCGGGCGTGACCTGCCGCCGCTGGAACTGGCGCCAGTGCACCCGCACCCGCCTCACCCTCACGACCACCCGCGCGGTGTTCATCCTCGATGCCCTCGGCCCGCTCGACGACACCCGGCTGACCGCCGCTGCGGACGCCCTGACGGAGGCCCTCCTCGCGAGCAGCCCCGGGGCGACGGTCGCCGCACGCCTGGTGCGGTGACCTAGGCGGGGGCGGGGGCGTCATCTGCCGCCGCGGGGGCCGGCGGTCCACCGGGGGCGCCGGGGCCGCGCGGCGACGGTGGGCAGCTGCGGCCCGCACGCTGTGTGAGGCGGAAGGCCGCCGGTCGCCGCTTGGGGCGGTGCGCCGCGCTGTCTCCTGAGGCGCTGGGCGGCGTCTGCCGCCGTGCGGGTCGACGATCGCGGGGGCGCCGGGGCCGCGCGGCCCCCGCCCGCGCCGAACGGTAGGCCTCTCCGGCCCGCACCGTGTGCGGCGGCAGGCCGCCGACGGCCGCACGGGGCGGCATGGCGCCCCGGCCCCTGCGGCGGTGGACGGCGCCTGCCGCCGTGCGGGTCGTCGGTCGCGGCCGCGCCGAGGAGGTGCGCGGCGATGGCGGGCGCTTCCGGTTCTCGTTGCGTGGGCCGGAAGGTCACCGGCCGCCGCGCCGGGCAGCACGCCACGCCGTCTCCCCGCCACACGCGGCGCAGCCGCGCCGGCGCTACGCCGTCATCGGCTCATCGGCGGCAGGGAGGTCCTCGACGCACGCGTCGGCGAGGGTGTCCAGCGACAGCCCCAGGGCGCTCGCCAGCGCCGTGACCGTGAAGAAGGCGGGCGTCGGCGCCCTGCCCGTCTCGATCTTGCGCAGGGTCTCCGCGGACAGCCCGGCCCGGGCGGCCACCTCCACCATGCTGCGATTGCCACGCGCCTGCCGCAGCAGCGCGCCCAGGCGCTCGCCGCGCTGCCGCTCCCACGGAGTCAGAGGAGTTCTCACCATGCCCGTGATACTAATACCGGTATAAGAATTGGTCCGGGCTGCTCCGGCAATGCGCCGGACAGCACGTCAGGAGGGGACGGCGGAGATGGTGGAGATCAAGACGGACGCGGCGCTGGAGGCCATGCGCGAGGCGGGCCGCGTCGTGGGGCAGGCCCTCGCCGCCGTGCGGGACGCCGCTGATGTGGGGGTGAGCCTGCGCGAGCTGGACGGGGTGGCGCGCGAGGTCCTCGGCAAGGCCGGGGCCACCTCGCCCTTCCTCGGTTACCACCCCTCCTTCGCCCCCGGCCCCTTCCCCGCCGTCATCTGCGCCTCCGTCAACGACGCCGTCGTGCACGGCATCCCCGACGACTACCGGCTGCGCGACGGCGACCTCGTCAGCATCGACTGCGGCGCCGTGCTCGACGGCTGGGCCGGCGACGCCGCCGTCAGCTTCACCGTCGGCACCCCGCGCCCGGCGGACCTGGCCCTGATCGAGACCACCCGGCGGGCGCTGGAGGCAGGCATGGCCGCGGCCGTCGTCGGCAACCGCGTCGGCGACATCTCCCACGCCATCGGGGGCGTCGCCCGCGCCGCCCGGTGCGGCGTTCCGGCAGACTTCGGCGGGCACGGCATCGGGCGGCGGATGCACGAGGAGCCGCACGTTCCCAACCGCGGGAAGCCCCGCCGCGGGTTGCCGCTGCGGCACGGGCTGGTCCTGGCCATCGAACCGATGCTCCTGGCGGGTGGCCGCGACGACTACCGCGCGGCCCCCGACGGCTGGACCCTGCGCACCGCCGACGGCAGCCGCGCCGCCCACATCGAGCACACCGTCGCCATCACCGACGACGGGCCGCGCATCCTCACGCTCCCGTGACGCAATACTTCCGTCACCGGATTCGCGGATCCCCGGGGGCCCCGCCGGCGTTCTCAAGGAGTGAGGACGGAACACGGCTGAAGAGGAGCGGAACATGGGACGCGTACGACGGCTGCTGACCAGGCCCATCGTCATCGCGGTGCTGGCGCTGGGCACCCTGGCGGTCGGGGTGGGGCTGTACTGGTTCCAGCCGTGGAAGCTGTGGGTCGACGAGACGGTGCGGGAATCCGCGCCCGCGGCCGGCGGGGCACCCGGCGACGGGGTGCGGACCCTGGCGACCGGCCGGCTGATCAGCCACGAGCACACCACCACCGGCACGGTGCGCATCCTGCGCCTGCCCGACGGCAGCCGCGTCCTGCGCCTGGAGAACCTCGACACCAGCAACGGCCCGGACCTGCGGGTCCTGATCACCGATGCCCCGGTGAAGCAGGGCCGGGCCGGCTGGCACGTCTTCGACGACGGCGCCCATGTCAGCCTGGGCGAGCTCAAGGGCAACAAGGGCGACCAGAACTACGCCCTGCCCGCCGGCCTCGACCTCAACCGGTACGGCAGCGTCAGCATCTGGTGCGACCGCTTCGACGTGTCCTTCGGCGCCGCCGCCCTCACCC
Organism: Streptomyces sp. NPDC026206; assembly: GCF_040638465.1. Lineage (NCBI taxonomy): Bacteria > Bacillati > Actinomycetota > Actinomycetes > Kitasatosporales > Streptomycetaceae > Streptomyces > Streptomyces sp. NPDC026206. The sequence continues at coordinate 185,950 of NZ_JBEZYL010000011.1, read as the reverse complement.
GGGCCTGAAGGCCGCCGGGCGCCCTATCCGGCCGTGACGTCCGTCGTCGCGGCCACGGGCGCGGTGCCGGAGACCACGCACTCGACCGTCACTCCGAAGACGTGCACCGAGGCGTTCGAGGGGGTGAAGGTCGTCAGGCCCGCGGTGTCGAGCCGGGCCGACGCGGTGCCGCCGGTGAGGGTCACCGCGGATCCGCTGGGTATGCGGGCCGGGTTGGTGAACCCGGTGGCGCTCACGCTGCCGGATGCCGCACCGCCCAGGTCGATGGTCATCTCCCCTGTCACGCTGCGCGCCGGGACGCTGATCGGCACCGTCATCTGCGTGGTGACCTCCAGCGCGAGTTCCGCGGTGCCGCCCTGCGGGACGCTGGCCGGGGCCGCCATGGTGACCCGCAGGGACTGGACGCCGTCGGGGGCGCCCGGGCCGGTGCAGGTGTAGCCGACGGACACGGGGTCGGCCGTGGCCGGCGGCGCGCCCAGTCCGATGCCCGCGCTCGCCAGCGCGGCGACGAAGGCCGCGCTCGTCAGGGTGCGTCTGCGCCTGTGCAGGCCGGTCGGGGTGTTCATCGCCGTGCTCCCTTCCGTCCGGGGTACGGCCGTGTCGGCCGTGGGCCGGAGCGAAGAGGTGGGGGTCTGATGTGAACACGTCATACGTTGCACCGGGAGCCGAAGAAGTCAACACCGCTTCCCCGTCCGACTGGCCTAGAGTGCGGGCATGGAGACAGACGAGGGGACGGTACGGGTCGACGCCTGGATCTGGTCCGTACGGCTCACCAGGACGCGCTCGCTGGCGGCCGCGGCCTGCCGTGCCGGGCACGTCCGCATCAACGGCGACCGTGCCAAGCCCGCCCAGACGGTCAAGGCCGGGGACGAGGTGCGGCTGCGGCACGAGGGGCGCGAGCGGATCGTGGTCGTCAAGCGCCTGGTCCGCAAGCGGGTCGGGCCGCCCGTGGCGGCGGAATGCCTCATCGACAACTCCCCGCCCCCGCCGCCGCGCGAGGCCGTGGCGCCGGCAGGCCGGCGCGACCGCGGCACGGGCCGCCCCACCAAGCGCGACCGGCGCGAGACGGAACAGCTGCGCGGGCACTGAAGGAGCCGGCCGCGGCACCCGCGCCGGTGAAGAATCGTGTCTGCGGTATTCCGGCGACGTTAATGCGGGCATGACCAAGCGCATCGCAGCCGCCGCAGCTCTCATCCTCTCCGCGGGCGCCGCCTCGGCCGCGTCCGTGGCCCCGTCCGTACCGAACGCCGCCACCGTCGTCCCGCGGCACGCCGCCCCTTCCCCTGACGGCGACTCACCCGGCGGGAACGGGGCGAACGGCCAGGGCAATCAGGAGGCCCGCGGCGGCCGGTCCGTCGAGGCCGCCGGCCCACTGGCACCCGTCGTGGGCCTGCCCGCCCAGGTCACCAGCCTCCTGCCGCTCTAGACCGCACCGGAACCACAGGAAAAGCCGAGGTCAGGGCGTGGTGGCCAGCCGGTAGCCGCGCTTGGTCACCGTACGGACCAGGTGCCCGTACGGGCCCAGACCGGTGCGCAGCCGGGCCACCGCCGCCTCGACCGCGTGCTCCTCCGGGCGCTGCCCCGGCGGGCCGCTCCACACCCGCCGCAGCAGCTCCGTGCGGCTGAGCACGGTGCCCGGCCGTTCCGCCAGCGCCCGCAGCACCGCGGCCGGCAGCGGCGGCAGCAACAGCGTCCTGCTGCCGGCCAGGACCGCCGATCCCTGCAGGACCAGCGGCCCGGCGGGGGTGTCGAGCTCCTGCCGGCAGCGGTCCGCGAGCTCCCGCGAAAGGGTGCGGACCAGCGAGCCCAGCCGGCCCCGCTCGGGCCACACGCACGGCACCCCCGCACTCAGCAGGGGCCGGGCGCAGATCGGCCCGATGCACACCGGCAGGACGTCCCCGCGCAGCGCGTCGAGAACCTCGGCCCGGCGGCCGGCGGACCCGGCGGCGTCCAGGAAGGCCTCGATGGCCGGCGCGCTGGTGAAGGGCAGCGCGTGGATCTCGCGCCGCGCGGTCTGCTCGGCGAGCCGGCGCACCGCCGCCGGGTCCTCGGGCGGGCCCCACCGGTAGACGGGCACCTCGATGACGACGGCACCCGCGTCCCGCAGGGCCGCGGTGAACTCCGGCAGCGGTGCGCCGTGTTCCTGCACGGCGATGCGGCGCCCCCGCAGGCCGCGGGCCAGCAGCCAGGCCAGTACGTCGTCCAGTGCCTCGGACTCCGGGGCGTAGGCCTCGCGCAGCCCGCAGGCGCGCAGCGCACCCGCGGCCTTCGAACCACGGCTGACCAGCACCGCGTCACCGCACGCCGCCACCAGGCGACCGGCCGTGCCCCAGCCCTCCGCCGCGCTCATCCAGCCGCGCCAGCCCACCCCGGTCGTCGCCACCACGTAGTCCGGACCACCGGCGAGACAGGCTTCGGTGGCCTCGTAGAGCAGGGCGTCGTCGCACAGCGGCACCATCCGAAGGGCGGGCGCGCCGACGACTGCGGCACCACGGCGCTCCAGGAGGGCGCGGAGCTCGTCGCGGCGCCGGTCCGCCGTGACGCCCACGGTGAAACCGGTCAGCGGCCCCTGCGGCCATGGCGGTTCCACCGCTGTTGCTGTCCTCATGGGCAGAGGGTCGCCGAGAGGAGTTAAGGCACCGTTGCGCGCACGTCACGGGGACGTTAGCCCGCGACCGCGCCGCCTACGTATACGTGTCGTCCCCCGCACACCACGGCATGGGCCGGGTGCGCGCCCTGTACGGCCGTGGCAACGTGGCCGTCGCACCGCTGTAACAGGCGACCGCGACGCTTCGTGACATGCCCGCCGCACCGTCGTCACCGTCGTCCACCGACACCCACTGCCCGTACTGCTCCCTGCAGTGCGGCATGCGCCTGCGCCCCGTCGAGCCGGCCGCCCCCGGCGAGCCCGCCGTCGCGGTCGAGGAGCGCCCGGACTTCCCCGTCAACCAGGGGGCCCTGTGTGGCAAGGGCAGCAGCGCCGCCGCCGTCCTGTCCGCCCGGGCCCGGCTCGGCACGCCGCTCGTACGGGACCACCGCACCGGCCGGCTGCGCGAGGCGAGCTGGCCCCAGGCCCTCGAACGGGCCACCCAGGGCCTGGCCGCCGCGGCGAGCCGGTACGGGCGGGACGCGGTCGGCGTCTTCGGGGGCGGCGGCCTCACCAACGAGAAGGCCTACCTGCTGGGCAAGTTCGCCCGCGTCGTGCTGCGCACCGCCAACATCGACTACAACGGCCGGTTCTGCATGTCGTCGGCCGCCGCCGCCCAGCGCCGCGCCTTCGGCCTCGACCGGGGGCTCCCGTTCCCGCTGGCGGACGTCTCCCGCACCGGCTGCCTCGTGCTCGTCGGCGCCAACCCCGCCGACACCATGCCGCCCGCCGTGCGTCACCTGCGCGAGCTGCGCGAGGCGGGCGGGCGCCTGGTCGTCGTCGACCCGCGGCGCACCCGCACTGCCGACCTCGCCGATCTGCACCTGCGGCCCCTGCCCGGCACCGACCTCGCGCTCGCCCTCGGCCTGCTCCACCTCGTCATCACCGAAGGCCGGGTAGACGAGGAGTTCGTGGCCACCCGCACCACCGGCTACGAGCGGGCCCGCGCCGCGGCCATGGCGCACTGGCCCGAGCGCGTCGAACGCCTCACCGGCGTGCCCGTGGCGCACATGAGGCGGGCGGTGGAGCTGTTCTGCGACGCCCCCACCGGCATGGTGCTGACCGCGCGCGGCGGTGAGCAGCACAGCAAGGGCGTCGACACGGTCGGCGCGTGGATCAACCTGTGCCTGGCCACCGGCCGGGCCGGCCGCCCCCGGTCCGGGTACGGCTGCCTGACCGGGCAGGGCAACGGCCAGGGCGGCCGCGAACACGGTCAGAAGGCCGATCAGCTGCCCGGTTACCGCGCCATCGACGACCCCGCCGCCCGCGCCCACGTCGCCGGTGTCTGGGGCGTCGCCCCCGACACCCTGCCCGGCCCCGGGCGCTCGGCCTACGAAATCCTGGACGGCCTCGGCACCGACGGCGGGGTACGGGCGCTGCTGCTGATGGGGTCCAACCCGGCCGTCTCCGCACCGCACGCCGGCCACATCCGCGAACGGCTGCGCGCGCTCGACCACCTCGTCGTCTGCGACGTCGTGCTGTCCGAGACCGCCGAACTCGCCGACGTCGTACTGCCGTCGGCCCAGTGGGCCGAGGAGGACGGGACCATGACCAACCTCGAAGGCCGCGTGATCCTGCGCCGGGCCGCGCTGAGCCCGCCGGACGGAGTCCGCACCGACCTGGCCATCCTGCGCGCCCTCGCCGGCCGACTGGGCGTCGGCCACGGGTTCCCGCACACCGCGCAGGAGGCCTTCGACGAGCTCAGGCAGGCGTCGGCGGGCGGCCAGGCCGACTACTCCGGCATCACCTACGAGCGCGTCGCGGCGGAGAACGGCGTGTTCTGGCCCTGTCCCGCCACCGCCGCCGGCCGGCCGGCACACCCTGGGACACCCCGGCTGTTCCTGGACCGCTTCGCCACCCCCGACGGACGCGCACGCTTCGCCGACGTCTCCCACCGGCCGGCCGCCGAGGAGCCGGACGCCGACTATCCGCTGCGCCTCACCACGGGCCGGGTCCTCGCCCAGTACCAGAGCGGCGCCCAGACCCGCCGCACCCCGGCCCTCCAACGGGCCGCGCCCGGCCCGTTCGTGGAGCTGCACCCCCGTCTCGCGGCCCGGCTCGGCGTCGCCGACGGCGACCCGCTGACCGTCACCAGCAGGCGCGGCCGGGCCACGGCCCCCGCACACGTCACCCCCACGATCCGGCCCGACACCGTGTTCATGCCCTTCCACTGGCCCGGCGCCGGCAGTGCCAACAACCTCACCAACCCGGCACTCGACCCCGTCTCGCGCATGCCCGAGTTCAAGGTGTGCGCGGTCCGCGTCGAGAAGACCCCGCCCGGGGGGACGGCATGAGGGCGGGCACCGCGCCCCTGCGCGTCGCCGTCGCCGGAGCGGGCATGGCCGCCGCCCGCTTCGCCCACCAGGCGCTCTCGCTCGCCCGGCCCGGGGCGCTGGAGGTCACCCTCTACGGCCGGGAAGCCCACGCCCCCTACAACCGGGCGCTGCTCACCGGCGCTCTCGCCGGGCGCTACGCCCCCACCGCCCTGGAACTGCCGGCGGGCGACGCCGACGTGCGACCCGGCACCGAGATCACCGCGCTCGACCCGCAGGCCCGCACCCTGCGGACGGCCACGGGGCAGAGCGTCCGTTATGACGCACTTGTGCTCGCCATCGGCGCGGAAGCGGTACTGCCGGACATCCGCAACCTCCACGAGCCCGCGGACCGGGAGCCCGGACCGGACCCGCGTCGGCTCACCGGCACGACCACGTCCACCGGCCTGCGCGTGCGCACCAGCACATGCCCGGATCCGCGCACCCACACGCCCCCGGCCGCAGGCCGCAGGCTGAAGGGCGGGGTGCACACGCTGCGCACCCTCGACGACTGCGCCCGTCTGGCCGAGGACGTGCCACGTGCCCGCCGGGCCGTCGTCATCGGCGGCGGCGTCCTGGGCGTCGGCACCGCCCACGCCCTCGCCGCGCGCGGGCTGCCGGTGCACCTGGTGCACCACGCACCACACCTGATGGAACGTCACCTCGACGCGCCGGCCGCCGCCACCGTACGCAGGGCGCTGGAAGGCATGGGCGTGACCGTTCACCTCGGGGCCGGCGTCTGCGCCCTGCTCGGCGACGACCACGTCACCGGCCTCGAACTGGCCGACGGCCGGCTCCTGGAGAGCGAACTGGCCGTCCTCACCTGCGGCGCGCGCCCCCGCACCCGCCTCGCCCGCGCCGCGGGACTGACCGTGGCCGGCGGGGTCGTCGTCGACGACACCCTGGCGGCCTCCGCGCCCGGCGTGTACGCCATCGGTGACTGCGCCGAGCACCGCGGCACCGTCCACGGCCGCGCCGAGGCCGCCTGGGAGCAGGCCGACGTCCTGGCCGCACGGCTGTCCGGGGCACGCCCCGACGCCCGCTACACCGGGTCGCCGCGGATCCTGCGGCTCAGTGCGGGCCCCCTGCAGATCGCGGCCCTCGGCGACAGCGCCGGCCACCACGGCACGGGCACCGACACCCTCCGCCTCGCCGATGCCACCCGCGGCACCTACCGCAAGCTCGCCCTGCGCGGCACCGAACTCACCGGCGCGATCCTCGTCGGCGACCTCGCCACGGCCGGCGACCTCATCCACGCCTTCGAACGGGGCGAGCCCCTGGCCCCCGACCCCCTGCACCTGCTCACCACGGAAGGAGACCCCCTGTGAGGGACACCCGACGGCGTCTGGTGCTGGTCGGCCACGGCATGGCCGGCCAGCGCCTCCTCCACGCGCTCACCGAACGCGCCCCGGGCGCCTGGCACATCACCGTCCTCGCCGAGGAACCGCGCCCCGCCTACGACCGGGTCCGGCTCACCTCCTGGTTCTCCGGCACCACCGCCGCGGAACTGTCGCTGTGGCCCGACGGCTTCGCCGGCGAACACGGCATCGACCTCCGGCTGGGCGACCCCGCCACCGCCGTCGACCGTGCGGCCCGGACCGTCACCACCCGCTCCGGGCACACCGTGGAGTACGACGCGCTCGTCCTGGCCACCGGCTCCCGCCCCTTCGTGCCGCCCGTGCCCGGCCACGACACCCCCGGCTGCTTCGTCTACCGCACCATCGAGGACCTCGAAGCCATCCGCGCCCGCGCCGCGCACACCCGCGTGGGAGCCGTCGTGGGCGGCGGCCTGCTCGGACTCGAGGCCGCCGGGGCCCTGCGGGCCATGGGGCTCGAAACCCACGTGGTCGAGTTCGCCCCCCGGCTGATGGCGGTCCAGGTCGACGAGGGCGGCGGTGCCGCGCTGCGCCGCAGGATCGAGGAGCTGGGCGTGGCCGTCCACACCGGCGCCGCGGCACAGTCCGTCGACGCCGGAGCGGACGGCACGGTCCGCGCGCTGACCCTCTCCGGCGGCGCGAGCATCGACGCCGGCCTCGTCGTCTTCTCCGCCGGGGTACGCCCCCGCGACGAGCTCGCCCGCGCCTGCGGGCTGCCCGTCGGGGAGCGCGGCGGCATCGTCGTCGACGCCGGCTGCCGCACGGCCGACCCCCACGTCCTGGCCATCGGCGAGTGCGCGCAGGCGGCCGACGGCCGCGTCTACGGCCTGGTCGCCCCCGGGTACGCCATGGCCGAGGCGGCCGCGGCGGAACTCACCGGCGGCCGCGGCTCCTTCACCGGCGCCGACCTCGCCACCAAGCTCAAGCTCCTCGACGTCGAGGTCGCCAGCTTCGGCGACGCCCACGGCACCGGTGAGGGCGCGCTGGAGGTGCTCTACGCCAACAGCCGCGAGGGCGTCTACAAGAAGCTGGTCGTCGGCCCCGACGGCCGCCTCCTGGGCGGGGTCCTCGTCGGCGACGCCGCGTCATACGACCTGCTGCGCCCGCTCGCCGCGGCGGGCACCCCGCTCACCACGCCCCCCGAACTGCTCGTGCTGCCCACCCCGGCGGGCGGCGGTGCCGGTCCCGTGACGCTGCCGGACGAGGCACTCGTCTGCTCCTGCCACAGCGTCTCCAAGGGCGCGATCCGCGCGGCCGTGACCGAGGACGGCTGCACGGACCTGGCGGCGGTGAAACGTTGCACCAAGGCGGGCACCGGCTGCGGCTCCTGCGTCAAGATGATCGGCACCATCGTCGCCGGCGAACTCGCCGCGAGCGGCGTGGAGCCGGCCAAGGGGCTGTGCGAGCACTTCGACCACACCAGGGCCGAGCTCTTCGAGATCGTCCGGGTCAAGAAGGTCACCACCTTCTCCCGCCTCCTGGACGAACACGGCCGCGGCGGCGAGGGCTGCGACACCTGCAAGCCGGTCGTCGGCTCCATCCTCGCCACCCTCAACCCGCAGCTCGGCAACTCCGTCCACATCCTCGACGGCGAACAGGCCGCGCTGCAGGACACCAACGACCACTTCCTGGCCAACATCCAGCGCAACGGCTCCTACTCCGTCGTGCCCCGCGTGCCCGGCGGCGAGATCACCCCCGCCGGGCTGATCACCATCGGCGAGATCGCCCGTGACTTCGGCCTCTACACCAAGATCACCGGCGGGCAGCGCATCGACATGCTCGGCGCGACCGTCGACCAGCTCCCCCTCATCTGGCGCCGTCTCGTCGACGCCGGCTTCGAGTCCGGACACGCCTACGGCAAGGCCCTGCGCACCGTGAAGTCCTGCGTCGGACAGACCTGGTGCCGCTACGGCGTACAGGACTCCGTGGCACTGGCCATCGAACTCGAACTGCGCTACCGCGGCCTGCGCTCCCCGCACAAGATCAAGGCAGCCGTCAGCGGCTGCGCCCGCGAATGCGCGGAGGCACAGAGCAAGGACTTCGGCGTCATCGCCACCTCCGCCGGCTGGAACCTCTACGTCGGCGGCAACGGCGGCATGACACCCCGCCACGCCGATCTCCTGCTCACCGACGCCGACCACGCCACGCTCCTACGCACCATCGACCGCTTCCTGATGTTCTACATCCGCACGGCCGACCGCCTGGAGCGCACCGCCCCCTGGATCGAGCGCATGGAGGGCGGCCTCGACCACCTGAGGGCCGTCATCGTCGACGACTCGCTGGACATCTGCGCCGAACTCGACGCGCTGATGGCCCGGCACACGCAGACCTACGAGGACGAGTGGCGCGCCACCCTCGCCGACCCCGAACGGCTGCGCCGCTTCGTCTCCTTCGCCAACGCGCCCGGTACCCCGGACCCCGGCGTGCGCTTCATGCCCGAGCGCGGCCAGATCCGCCCGGCCCGCGAGAACGAGGCGGTGGCGGCACGATGACCGGACCCCTCATCGAGATCGAAATCGGGACCGGGCCGGGAGCCGGGGCGGGCGGCGCCTGGCTGCCCGCGTGCGCCTACCGTGACCTGGTGCCCGGGCGCGGCGCGGCCGTGCTCCTGGACGGCCACCAGATCGCGCTCTTCCGCGACCGCGCGGGCGAGGTGTACGCGGTGGGCAACCGCGACCCGTTCAGCGGGGCCCACGTGATCTCCCGCGGCATCCTCGGCAGCCGGGGCGCGGTACCGGTGGTCGTCTCGCCCATGTACAAGCAGGCCTTCGACCTCAGGACCGGGGCCTGCCTGGACGAGCCGTCCGCGCCGGGCGGCAGCCCGGCGGCACTGCCGGTATGGCGCGTCCGCCTCACACCCCCCGCGGGGCCGTGTGCGGGAGATGTTGCACCACCGACGGGGAACGCACACCGGCCGGAAACCGCCCCTTCATAGCCTCACGGAGTGACCACGAACCCCGCTCTCCGCGCCCTGGGGCACCCCCCGCCGCCCGCCGCGGCGCGCCCCCACCACATCGACGACTGGCGGCCGGAGGACCCCCTCTTCTGGGAGACCACCGGCGCCCGCACCGCCCGCCGCAACCTCGTGTACTCCGTGCTCTGCGAGCACATCGGCTTCTCCGTGTGGAGCCTGTGGTCGGTCCTGGTGCTCTTCCTCGGACCGGAGTACGGCATCGACCCGGCCGGCAAGTTCCTGCTGACCGCGGTGCCGACCCTCGTCGGTGCCGCGCTGCGGCTGCCCTACACCGTCGCGGTGACGGTCTTCGGCGGCCGCACCTGGACCGTCGTCAGCGCGCTCGCCCTGCTGATCCCCACCGCCCTCATCGCCTACGTCCTCGAACCCGGCGTGTCCTACACCACGCTGCTCGCCGTGGCGGCCGTGGCGGGGCTGGGCGGCGGGAACTTCGCCTCCTCGATGGCCAACATCAACGCCTTCTACCCGCAGCGCCTCAAGGGGCGCGCGCTGGGCGTCAACGCGGGCGGCGGCAACCTCGGCGTACCGGCCGTCCAGCTGCTGGGCCTGCTGGTCCTGTCCACCGCAGGCGCCGCCCACCCCCGGCTCCTGCCGCTCGCCTACATGCCCCTGATCGTGCTGGCGGCGCTCGCCGCCGTCCTGCGCATGGACAAACTGCCGCGTACGGCTCCCGCCGGGCGGCCCCTGCGCGAGGTGAGCCGCGACCCCCACGCCTGGGTGATGTCCGTGCTCTACATCGGCACGTTCGGCTCGTTCATCGGCTTCGGCTTCGCGTTCGGACAGGTCCTGCTGGTGCAGTTCCCCGGTGACTTCCCGACGCCGGTGCGGGCCGCGTCCCTGACCTTCCTCGGGCCGCTGCTGGGCTCGCTGGTGCGGCCCGTGGGAGGGCTGCTGGCCGACCGGTGGGGAGGCGCCCGCGTCACGTTCTGGAACTTCATCGCCATGGCGGCGAGCACCGTGCTCGTCCTGCTGGCCTCGCGGGACGGATCGGCGGCGCTGTTCCTGGCCGGCTTCGGGCTGCTCTTCGTCTTCAGCGGCATCGGCAACGGCTCGACGTACAAGATGATCCCCGGCATCTTCCGCCGTGCGGCCCGTCGATGGACGCGGGAGGGCATGGACGAGCGGACCGCGGAGGAACGCTCGCACCAGCACGCGAACGCGCTGATGGGCATCGCCGGGGCGGTCGGTGGCCTCGGCGGCGTCCTGATCAACCTCGCCTTCCGCCAGGCCTTCGCGACGCAGGGCACGGGCGAGGCGGCGTACACGGCCTTTCTGGGCCTGTACGTGCTGTGCCTGGCGCTGACCTGGGCGGTCTACCTGCGCGGCGGCGCGCGCAGCGTCTGAGCCCACGAACAACGTGGGATTTCCGTGCCCCGTGGGGAACCATCAGCTGTGGAAGGCGCTCTCTGGGAACAGAGGCGTACGGATGTGCGGGACCAACCCATATGCGGGGACGGTAAATGACACGAGAAGTCGCACAACAGCGGTCGTCGAGGGCGCGGAAGTCCGCCGCGAGAACCGTGGCGGCGCTGGCGGCCGGGCTGGCACTCACCATGGGGGCGGCCGCGCCGGGACAGGCCGCGGACGGCACACAGGGCCGGTCCGGCTGTGACAGCCCCGCCGCGGGCGGCGCGTCCGCGCCCGCCGCACCGGCAAAGGAGCCGACGGCGGTACCGGCACCGGCCGCCGCCGGGAATTCCACGCAGAAGATCGCCTACCGCGTGGACTCCCAGCTGCCGATCGGCCTGTGGTCGTCCTCCGCCGTCACCCTGCGTACGCCCGTCTCCGGGGGCAAGGTGCGCCTGGACGTCACCAGCCGGGGCTTCAGCACCGACTCCCTCACGGTGCAGCGCTACGACGCCGCCAACCGTCGCTGGGCCGACCTGGACACGGGCCCCGGTGGCGGAAGCAGGCCCACCCGCGGCACGTTCACCTTCCCCGTCACCGCCAAGGGCGCCGACGCCGGGCACCCCCACACCATCGCGCTGCGGCTGCAGGACCTCGACCGGCCCGGCACCCTTACCGTCGCCGCCTCCGTCGAGGACGGGCGCGGCCACACCTACCGCGCCCCCGCCCGCACCACCACCGCGACCCGGCCCGAGGTCGGCGTCGTCGGCTGGAAGCAGGGCACCACCCTGGAGCGCGGAGGCCCCTCGCGCGCCGTCACGGTCACGGTGAAGAACACCACCAACCGGGCCTACCCGGCCCTGAACGCCTTCTACTTCGCCTACGGAGCCGGCAGCGACCACGCCCTGACGCCCAAGGACCTGACGCTGCGGCAGTACCGGCAGGGACACGGGTGGGCGGACGTTCCCCTGCTCGCCGGCGGCTGCGACCCCGGCATGAGTGCCACCCTGCGCCCGGTGGCCAAGGCGCCGCTCGCCCCGGGTGCCACCGCCGTCTACCGGCTGACGGTCGCCGTGGCCCGTTCCGCCCCGCGCGACGTCGCCCGTGCGGACACCGGGGTCACGGTGGGCAACGGTGACATGTCCTTCTTCTCGCAGAACCTGCCGTTCGCGATCCGGGGCGGCAAGCAGGCCACGTAACCGCGTCCAGCGCAAACGGCTCAATGAAGGCGAAAGGCCACGGAGGCGTAGCCGTCCGTGGCCTTCGTCGTCAGTGCTTCGGTGTGTTCGCCGCGGTGACGTTCACCGCGGCCCATGCCGTGTCGACGGTCCTGTACTCCGTGCTGCCCGCGCCGTAGATGTCCGCGGCCGCCTGCAGGGTGGCGGTCCGGGCCTCGTGGAAGTCGGTCGTGGAGACCATGTAGCGGGTCAGGGCCCGGTAGAAGATCTGCTCGGACTTCGCCCGGCCGATGCCGGTGACGCTCGAGCCGTCGTACGTGGGGGAGTCGTAGGTGACGCCTCCGGCCGTCTTCTTGCCGCTGCCCTCGGCCAGGAGGTAGAAGGCGTGGGAGGAGACGCCGGAACCGGCGTGCACCTCGCGGTCGTAGGAGCCCTCGTCCCAGTAGTCGACGGTGCCCTCGAGCTTGTCGAGGGACGGCTTGTCCAGGCGGCGCAGGAACTTCTGCTCCAGGCCCAGCTTCTCGCCCAGCAGGTAGTTCGGCGGGTTCGCCGCGTTGTTGGTGGCGAACTCGACACCGGTGCCGAAGATGTCGGCGAAGGACTCGTTGAGGGAGCCGGCCTCACCGTACTGGTTGCCCTGCTCGTCGACGCGGGTGGGCTCGAACTTGGCCGTGGCCTCGATGACGCCGTGGCTCAGCTCGTGCCCGGTGACGTCCAGCGCGACCAGCGGCTGCTTGAACGTTTCTCCGTCGCCGTCGCCGTACAGCATGCACGCGCAGTCGGGGGACCAGAAGGCGTTGCCGACCTTGTTGCCGTAGTGGACGAGGGCGTGCGGGCCCGCACCGTCGTTGTTGATGCCGTTGCGGCCGAACGTCTTCTTGTAGTAATCGAAGGTGCTGGTGATGCCGTACTGGGCGTCGACCGCCGCGCTGGTCAGGTCGCCGGCGGTGCCGTTGCCCCACTTGTTGTCGGTGTCGGTGAAGGCCTTGCCGCTCGCGAAGGTCTCCAGCTCCTTGCGGCCCGCGTTCCTGGTCTCGCCGTTGCCACGACCGGGGTCCTTCAGGGTGAAGGAGCTCTTGGCGGTCTGGGTGGTGATCAGCGGCACGTTGCCCGCGAAGATCGAGGCGCCCGTGCCGTTCGCCGGTGCGGGGAAGGAGCCCGCGGCGGGCCTGGCCGGGCCGGGGGCGGCGGGCCCGGCGGTGCGCGGGGCGGCCTGCTGCCCCTGGGCGCGCAGCGTGGACTTGAGCTTCGGCGAGATGAAGGCGTCGCTGTGCGGGGTGCTGCTGATGACCTTGCCCGAGGCGGCGTCGACGACCACGGACCGCGCCGCGCCCGCCTCGGCGTCACGGCTGCCGGTGACGGTCACCCGGTAGGCCAGGACGGCGTCGTCGGCGCGGGCGTCCACGACGAGTTCGGCCGCACCGGCGGTGCCGCCCGCCGACGCGGTGGCCTTGGCGGCGGCCTGCCCGGCGCTCAGCTTCGGGGTGACGGTGGGGACGGAGACCTGGCGGTTCGTGGCCCGGGTCGCGCCGGTGTAGGCGTTCTTGGCGTCGAGGTGGACGACCAGGTCGCCGCCGATCACGGTGACGCCGCGGTGGGTCCGCTCGAACCGGACGTGCCGCTTGCCCTCCGGGTCGACGAGAGTGTCCTTGACCTTGAGCGTGTCCGACGCGGTGACACCGGTGGCCTTGGAGTTGGCGACGGCGGCGGCGCGCGCCGCCTTCACGATGTCCTCCCCGGACACCGGGGAGGCGGCCGAAGCCGCCGGAGCCGTCGCCGCGTTCGCGGACGGGAGCGCGAAAGCCGTGGTGGTGGCGGCCATGGTCGCCGCGGCGGCGACGGCGACGGCGACCGTGACGATCCGTCTGCGGGAGGAGTCCGATATGGAGGATGTGGGGGATGTACGCACTGTGAGCGCCCTTTGTCATGGGGGCGGTCCGGCATGCCGGACCGCCTGCGCAACGCGGTCCGGCGCCGCCGTACCACGGGGACCTGCGGTCCCGTGGATGACCATGCACGTATTGGCATGCGCATGAAAAGAGCAAAGTGCGGAAATATCCGAACAGTTGATATGTTGTTTACACATCACCAACAGTCCGTGACGGGAAGACGACATCCTGTCCCACCGGCAGTCAAGACGGGGCAACGACCCCAGGGGTTGCCGGGGTTGGGGAGGTGATCACTATGTGAGACGCGGCCGCCGTCAGCCCGCCCAGTCGCCGCCCGGAACCCGGGTGCCGGCCGCCCGCAGCCGCCGCGCCACCCGCTCCGCCGCGAGGTAGACCCACCCGCGCACAGTGCCGTCCCCCTCGACGACCACCTCGCACGCGACGCGCTCGTAAAGATTGCGCGGATCGCCCGGCCGGTGGCCCTCCAGCTCGTCGAGCGCGGACAGCACCCGGCCGTACGCGCCACGGTCCACAGTGATCAACTCACCGCGCACCTCCCCGGCCCGGTCCACGACCGCGTACGGATACCCCGGCCCCTCGTACAGCACCGCGCCCCGCATCCTCGCCGGCACCTCGGCGACCGTGCGGCCGCGCAGGAAGCGGTCGTGGTTGCACCGCCCCGGGCGCAGCGTCCCGTAGACGAAGAAGGGCAGCTGCCCGGACCCGGGAATGTCCTGCGCGCTCACCACGGGCTCCGTTCCTCCGCGCCTCGTCCGCCTCGTCCGCCGGAAGGCGGGCTCCGGCATCCGGCCGTAACCTGGTACCTATGGGAGAGCGGTCTGTCGTGCCCTCCGCGTCCTCCGCCCCCGAACTCGTCGTCGAGGCCGATGGCGGCTCGCAGGTGATGAGTCCGAGCCGGATCTACCACGTGGGGCGCGACCCTTCGAGCGACATCGTGCTGCGGGACGCACGCGTCTCCTGGCACCACGCCGTCCTGCGCCCGGTGGCGGACCACTGGAGGCTGGAGGACAGCGACAGTACCAATGGCACCTACGCCGAGGGCCGGCGCGTGCACGAGGTGGACGTCGGCCCGGGCAGCGTGGTCCGCTTCGGCAACCCCGCCGACGGCCCCGCCGCCGTCGTCACCGGAATCCGGCCGCACCCCGCCGACCGGCCCTCCTCCGTCGCGCATCCCGCCGCCACCGGCACCTTCCGCCGGCCCACCTCCGTACACCCGCTGCCCGTCCGCACCGTACGGATCGGCCGCGGCCCCGACAACGACCTCGTCGTCGACGACCTGATCGTCTCCCGGCACCACGCCGAACTGCGCACCCTCCCGGCCGGCGGCTACGAGATCGTGGACGTCGGCAGCCACAACGGCACCTACCTCAACGGCCGCACCGTCCGGCGCGCCCCCCTCGCCCCCGGCGACATCGTCGGCATCGGCCACTCCGACTTCTGCCTGGTCGGCGACCAGCTGCAGGTGTTCGTCGACACCGGCGAGGTGTCCCTGGACGTCCAGGAACTCTCCGTCGCGGTCGACAAGGGACGCAAGACCCTCCTGGACGACGTCTCGTTCCCGGTGAAGGCCAAGTGCCTGCTCGCGGTCGTAGGACCGAGCGGCGCCGGCAAGTCCACGCTCCTCAATGCCCTGACCGGGCAGCGCCCCGCGGACCGCGGCACCGTGCTCTACGACGGACGCGACCTGTACCGCGACTACGCCGAGCTCAGGGCGCGCATCGGGCTCGTACCGCAGGACGACATCCTGCACGCCCAGCTCAGCGTGCGCCGCGCCCTGCGCTACGCCGCCGAGCTGCGCTTCCCCGGCGACACCGCCAAGGCCGAACGCCAGGCGCGCGTGGACGAGGTGATCGGCGAACTGGGCCTGGAACAGCGCGCGAACCAGCCCATCCACAGCCTCTCCGGCGGCCAGCGCAAGCGCGTCAGCGTGGCCCTGGAGCTGCTGACCAAGCCCTCGCTGCTCTTCCTCGACGAGCCGACCTCCGGCCTCGACCCCGGCATGGACCGCTCCGTGATGAACATGCTGCGCGCGCTCGCCGACGACGGCCGCACCGTCATCGTCGTCACCCACAGCGTGCTGAGCCTGGAGGTCTGCGACCGGCTGCTGGTCCTCGCCCCCGGCGGGCGCACCGCCTTCTACGGACCGCCCCGGGACTCCCTCGCCTTCTTCGGCTTCAGCCAATGGCCCGAGGCATTCGAGGCGTTCGAGAACGACAGGGCCCGGGACTGGGCGGGGGAGTACCGCACCTCGCCCCACCACGACCGCTACATCGCCGCCGCCAGCGAGCAGCCGGTGCACGGCGGGGCCGCGGCCCACGTCACGGCCCTGGAGCCGGTGAAGGCCCAGAGCTGGGGCGGCCAGCTGCGCACGTTGATGCGCCGCTACACCGCGGCCCTGACCGCCGACCGGACCTTCCTGGCCATCATGATCGCGCTGCCCTTCGTGATGGGCGCCATGGCGCGGGCCCTGGCCGGCAGCAGGCTGACCGCGGACAACGCCATGAACGCGCTGCTGATCCTGTGCGTGGGCGGCGTACTGACCGGCGCGGCGAACGCCGTGCGCGAGCTGGTCAAGGAACGCGTGATCTACCAGCGGGAACGGGCCGTCGGCCTGTCCAGATCCGCCTACGTGATGTCGAAGATCCTCGTCCTCGGCGTGATCACCGTCGTCCAGGCGGTGGTGCTGACCCTGGTCGGGCTCGCCGGGGTGGACACCGGCGCGCCCGGCGGCAAGGGGGTGCTGCTGCCACCCCTGGCCGAGATCACCCTGGCCGTGGCGCTGCTCTCCTTCACCGCCATGATGCTGGGCCTGCTGGTCTCGGCGCTGGTGCGCAAGGAGGAGGTCACCATGCCGCTGCTGGTGCTCCTCGCCATCGTCCAGGTCGTCTTCTGCGGTGCGCTGCTCAAGCTGCACGGCGTGCCCGGGCTGGAACAGCTGTCGTGGCTGGTGCCCGCCCGCTGGGCCCTGGCGGCGATGGGCGCCACGCTCGACCTCGGGCACCTCGTACCGGGCAAGCAGACCACCGATCCGCTCTTCGCCCACCAGGCCGGCACCTGGCTCCTCGACATGGGCATGATGGTGCTGCTCTCGGCCGCCCTCGGCCTCCTCGTCGCCCGCCTGCTGCGCCGCCACGAGCCCGCGATCATGCGGAAGTGAGCGGACCGTGAACGCGCCCGGAGCCCCCTTCGACGCCACCTCGGGCGTCCCCGGCTTTCTGCCGACCCACGTGGTGCCCAGGGACGGGCTGCCCACCTGGACGGCCCCGGACGCCGCCGTGCCCACCGAGGCGCTGGACCCGCTGCTGCCCGTGCAGCTGCTGAGCCGGCTCGGTGACTGGGGGCAGGTGCTGTGCTCCAACGGCTGGGCGGCCTGGGTCGACGCCCGGCTGCTGGTCGCCCTCCCGCAGAGCCCGCCCCCGGCGGGCGGACCGCTGGTGCGCACCGCCGACGCCCAGCGGCTGCTGGCCGGGGCCGAGGAGACGCTGGCGCGGTACCGGCGGGCCGTGGAGGAACTGGCGGCGGGCGGCATGGACGGAGAGACGTTCCGCCGTACCACCCAGGGGCTGCGGACCGGGGCGGTGGTCGAGGGCGAGGCGGTCTGGCTCTACGACGCCGAGCACGACCGCTGGTGCTACTGCGACGGCACGGCCATGACGACCTTCGCAGCGCACAGGCCCGCCCCGGCCGCCCCGGAAGCCGCCCCGGGCCCCGTCCCCGCCGAGGCCACCCGGCTGGACAGCCCCGCCCCGGACCGCCCTCCCCACACCGGCAGGGGTGAGGCCCGATGACGGCCGCCGACGACCACCGCGCCCGCCCCGACGCCACGCTCAGCGCCGGACCGGAGGGCCTGACCGGCCGCCGCATCGCCGGCTACCGCATCGAGAGCGAGATCGGGCGCGGCGGCATGGCCGTCGTCTACCGCGCCACGGACCTGCGCCTGGGCCGCACGGTCGCCCTCAAGCTGCTCGCGCCCGAACTCGCCCGCAACGACACCTTCCGCGACCGCTTCGCGCACGAGTCGCGGGTGGCCGCCGCCATCGACCACCCGCACATCGTCCCGGTGTTCGAAGCCGGTGAGGTCGAGGGCGTCCTGTACATCGCCATGCGCTACGTGGCCGGGCAGGACCTGCGGGCCCTCCTCGACCGCGAGGGGCCGCTGCCCCTGCCCACCGCCTCGCGGATCGCCGGTCAGGTGGCGTCCGCCCTGGACGCCGCCCACGCGCACGAGCTGGTGCACCGGGACGTCAAGCCCGGAAACATCCTCGTCGCCGAGGGCACCGACAGCGACCACCCCGAGCACGTCTACCTGACCGACTTCGGGCTGACGAAGAAGTCGCTCTCGCTGACCGGGTACACCCGGGTGGGCCAGTTCGTCGGCACGCTCGACTACGTCGCCCCCGAGCAGATCTCCGGAAAGCCGGTCGACGGGCGCTGCGACGTCTACAGCCTGGCCTGCGTGGTGTACGAGACGCTGACCGGTGCGCCGCCGTTCCAGCGCGACGACGACATGGCGCTGCTGTGGGCCCATCAGTACGATCCGCCGCCGCCGCTGTCCGAGCGCCGGCCGGGTCTTCCGGAGGGGGTCGACGACGTTCTGGCGACGGCGCTGGCCAAGGCCCCGGACGACCGCTACGACAGTTGTCTGGCGTTCGTGACGGCGTTGCGGCGGGCCGGGCGGGCGGGGTGGGTGGACCCGGAGCCCCCGCCGGGGCCTCCGGAGTGGGCGGCGCCGGTGTTTCCGTGACGTGGGGATGGCGCCCCTCCGGACCCGGGGGTTGGGGCGGAGCCCCGGTCACGGGAAGGGGCCGGTAGGGGAGAGGTCCGCCTCGCCACGCCTCCGTACCCGCAGTGCGGCCACGCTGCCCAGGAAACCGGCGAGGAACCCCCACAGCAGCCCGAGGCCCGCCAGCCGCAGCAGGCGTGCCTGGAGGGAGACGTTGCCGCCGAAGTCGTCGCCCAGGTCGCCGATGCCGAGGAGGGACAGACCCAGGCGCGCCGAGACGCGCGTCAGGAGGCCGACGACCAGGAGGGTCAGTGCCACCGCGATCGCGAGCCGTACGGCGTGCCGCCAGGGGCGGGTGCCGGCGGGTGAGCGCACGGCCGAGACGAAGCCGGCCGCGAGCAGCGCCAGCGCGGCCAGGGGCACCAGCAGCCAGGCGCGCCCGTCGTAGGAGGAGAGGGAGGCCAGGTCCAGCGTGGCGGGCCCGTCGCCGTTCTCCCGCAGCACCGCGGCCACGGGCTTGGGCACGGGCAGTCCGATGTCGGCGCCCGGGACCCGGCCCTCCCAGGCCCCGCCCAGACCGGTGCCCAGGCCCATCCAGGCGAGGTTGGGCAGGCCCAGCAGCAACACGGCGAACGTCTGGCCCGGGTGGCCGCGGGTGAGGGCCACGACCAGCCCGGTCACCGCGCCGAGCACCGCGTAGGCCAGCAGGACCACCAGCATCGCGAAGGCCGCCGGGCGGACCGCGTCCTGGAAGCGCAGCAGCCGCGTGGGCAGGGGGGCCTTGCGGGACACCGCGACGGCCACGGCCAGCAGCACCAGCAGCCACAGCAGCGCGTAACCGAGGGTCGGCCCCACGGCCGCGCGGAATCCCACGGTGGGCGTCGCGCCCAGCGCCTCACCGAGCTCGTCGATGATGTCCTCGCCGACCTTGATGCGGAAGGTGTGCCGCGCCGCGAGCGCGATGAGCGCCACCGCCACCAGCCACAACACGGCCGTACGGGCGACCCGGGCCGGCAGCGCGGCCCCCCTCGCCACCGCGTGATGGCGCAGGGGCAGCAGAAAGACCACGGCGAGCGCCAGGGCGCCGGCCAGGGTCACCGAGAGCGGCACGACCTCCAGGCCCCCTGCCGTGCTGCCGAGGAAGCCCGCGCCGCCGGAGAGTTCGACGGTGCCGCCCACGGCGGAGACGACGGTGGCCGCGACCACGGGGAGGAACGCGCCGTCCGGCAGCCCGCCGGCGCCCGCCGCCCACAGGCCCAGGGCGGCGACGGCGAACATGGCGGCGACACCTGCGGCCACCGCCACCAGCGCGTCCCACCAGGCGCGCAGCTCGCGCGCCGGGGCCGGGCGGGGCGTCTGTGGCTGACTCACGCTGTCTCCGGACGGTCGACGGTGGCCGGTATGGCGGGTTCAGCCCAACGTAAGCCCCCGGTTGCCGCACCACCCGTCCGCACGGGCGGCCGGGGGAATCGCGGGGATTCGGCGGACCTGACGGGGGAAGACGTGCCGCAGTGACCCGTACGCCCGCTTGCGGGGCGCGCGGGTCTGCGACACACAATGAGCGCAGGGGCGGTAAAAAGGGATGAATCAAACGTAGGAGAAGGGCCGTGTCGTCCGAACCGCCGTCAGGAAAACGCCCCACTGGTCCTCCGTCAGGCCCCCTGTCGGGACGGGGCCCGGAGCCTCCCGGGCCATCAGAAGAACGCGAACCGACCCGGCCGGACCTGACGGCACAGCCGTCGGGCGGGCCGGGCCGGCCGTCCGGCCCCACGCAGCCGCCGGGCCCACCCGCCCCACCGTCGGGTGCACGCGGGACGCCGGGTGAGGGCCCGGGCCGCCGCTCACCCTGGTGGCGCTCCCGGACCGCGCTCATCGCGGGCGCCGTCGTGGTGGCCGCCGGGGTCGCGGTCTTCTTCTTCCGTCAGAGCGGCGGGGGCGGAGAAGTCTTTCTGCAGGCCGCGTCGGCCGAGGGCAAGGACCCCTTCACCCAGTCGACGGCGAAGGGCTACGGGAGCGCGGCGAGCGCCGCCCCCGCCGAGCCCAGGGGCACCGGCAGCGGCGTCCGCTCCGTCCAGGGCTCGACGCCCGGCATCTACGGCGGCACCCGCAACAACGCCAGCTGCGATGTCGAACGCCAGATCGGCTACCTGAAGCAGGACCAGGCCAAGGCCCGCGCCTTCGCGGGAGCGGCAAGCATCGGTCCGAGCGACCTGGCCACCTTCCTGCGAGGCCTGACTCCCGTCGCGCTGCGCGCCGACACCAGGGTGACCAACCACGGTTACCAGGACGGTTCCGTCACCAGCTTCCAGTCCGTCCTGCAGGCCGGCACGGCCGTGCTCGTCGACGAGCACGGCGCGCCCCGGGTGCGCTGCGCGTGCGGCAACCCGCTCGGGGCGCCGACCGCTGTGAAGGGGTCGCTGACGGCCAAGGGCGACCACTGGCCCGGCTACCGGTCGTCCGGCCTGGTCGCAATCAAACCGGCCGAATCGGACCTGGAGGCGCTCGTCCTCTACGACACCGAGAACCAGCAGTGGTTCGAGCGTCCGACCGGCAGCAAGGGCGAGGACGACCGGCTGGTGGCCCCGCCCAAGGACGGCGTGCCCACGGCCCCCTCGCAGTCGGCCTCCTCGCCGGCGAGCCAGTCGCCCTCGAAGTCGCCGTCCTCCACGGCGCCTTCTCCGAAACCCCCCGGGCCGCCCTCCCCGCCGCCGGCGTACGGAGCCCCTCCCCTGCGCCCGAACTGAGATCCGGCCGATGCGTGACCCGTCCGCCGTCCTCCGCCAGGCCGCCGTCGACCTCGACCGGCCGGGCCGACGGGCCGGGCCGCGCCGCCCGCCCGGCGGAATCCGCCGGGCGGGCCGCCCGCGCGAGCTGTGGGCGCCGCTGCTGCTGATCACGGCGGCGGTGGTCTACAACGACTGGGTGCTGGAATTCGTCCTGCCCACCGGCCTGGACGCCAGGCACTCGTACGTCAGCGAGCTCTACGCCGCCGACCAGCCCTTCCACGCGTTCTTCGGCGGCATCGAGATCGTCGCCGCGGTCCTCGTGGTCGCGGGCGCGCTGCTGGCGCGCCGCGCGGTGCCCGGCCGGCTGGCGGCGGCCGGCTGGTGGTCGCTCGTCGCCTTCGGCGCCTCCTCCGTGGCCGACGTCATCGTGCCGATGCGCTGCGCGCCCTCGGTGGAGAGCCCCTGCGAGGCCGTCAACCCCTGGCACACGACGACCAGCGCCCTGGTGCACGCCGCACTGTTCGCCTCGATGGCCCTGCTCGTCGCCGCGGCGGCCACCGGCGGCTCCCCGCGCCCGCTGCTGCGCCGCTGGGGACCGTGGGTGCTGGGCAGCGCCCTGCTGACGGCACTGGCCACGGTAGGGCCGCTGTTCGGGCGGCCGGGCTGGCACGGAATGACGCAGCGGGCCCATCTGCTGCTCGTCGGCGTGTGGTTCGTCCTGCTCGCGGCGGTGCTGCGCGCGGCCGCCCGGCGCGTGCGGCCCCCGGACGAAGCGGAGCCGGCCCGGGCATCCCCGTGAAGCCCCTCCACGGCACGGGCGGTGAGCGGTACGTTTCGCGCGAGCGCACGTGACCGCGTCGCTCCGCCCCCACAGCGACCGGGCCCGGGCGGCCCGAACTCCCCGGAGGTCAAGGGTTGAAGGAGCATGGCGGGACGCCTGCCGGAGCCCCGGCCGCCGTGGGCAGCCTGACCGAGGGCTTCGCGGCCGCGGTACGTGCCTTTCCCACGCGGGTCGCGGTACGCGACGGGTCGCGATCGGTGACCTACCGGGAACTGGACGCGCGGGCGCGGGCGCTGTCGGCCGCGCTCCGGTGCCGCGGAGCGCAACCGGGCCGGCCCGTGGGGATCCTGCTGGAGCGGTCGGCGGACATGGTGGCGTCGGCGCTGGCCGTGCTGCGGACGGGGGCGCCGTACGTGCCGCTGGACCCGGCGTCGCCCCGGGCGCGGCTCGAGCTCATCCTGGAGCACGCCGCGCCGCCGGTGGTCATCACCACGCGGGACACGGGGCGGCTGCCGGGCGGGCCCACGGTGATACGGACGGACGCCGAAGTGCCGCCCGTCCCGCAGCGGCCGGAGCCGGCGGCCGCCGTCGGGCGGGAGGCCCCCGCGTACCTCCTCTTCCCTCCCGGCACCACCGGCCGGCCCCGGCGGGTGCAGGTCTCGCACGGCAGTGTCCTGCGCCTGTTCGCCGAAGCCGAACGCCGCTACGGCTTCGGCAGCGAGGACATATGGGCGCTGTCCCACTCCTGCGCCCCCGACGTCTGGGCCTGGCAGATGTGGGGGGCGCTGCTGTACGGCGGTTGCGCGCTCGTCGTGCCGCAGGAGGCCGCCGAGGACCCGCGAGCCCTGCACGAGCTACTGCGCGCGGAGCGGGTGACCGTCCACCTGAGCCGGAGCCCCGCCGCCTTCGAGCGGCTGATCGCCGAGGACGCCCGCGCCGGCGACCCACTGCCGCTCAAATGCGTGGTCTTCGGCGGACAGGCCCCGCACGCCCCCGCCCTCGAACCGTGGAAGGCCGCGCACGGCGACGAATCCCCCCAGCTGATCACCCTGGCCGGGGCGGCCCGGGCGGCGGCAGGCACCGAACCGTTCGCCCTGGCCCCCGCCCGGGACCTCGAACGTCTGCCGCCGGCCGCCGGCATCGAGGACGCCTACCCGCTCAGCACCCTGCAGGCGCGCCTGCTGCCGCACGGCGCCCGCAGCGGCTCCACGGCCACCTCGTGCGACCTGTTCATGTTCCGCCTCGCGGCGCCCTACGACCACGACGCCCTGACCCGTGCGGTCTCCCGCGCCATCGCCCGGCACGACATCCTGCGGACATCCTTCCACTTCGGGGGCTACTCGCAGCCGCTGCAGCTCGTGCACCGCGGGGCCGGGGCCGAGGTGGGCGTGCGGGACCTGCGCCCACTGCCCTGGCACCGGCGCGACGCGGAACTCGCCGCCTGGCCCGGGCCGGAACGCAGCCGGCCGTACGACTGGGCAAAGCCTCCCCTGGCGCGATTCCACGCCCTCCTCGTCGAGGACGAGGAGTTCGTGTTCTGCATCGGCTTCCCTGACGCCCTGCTCGACCGGAGAAGCGAGTCGTCACTGATCACCGAGATCCTCTCCGACTTCTGGGCCCTGCGCGACGGCGGCCGGAAGCCACCCGTCCCCCGCCCGGCCCACCGCTTCGCCGACTGCGTCGCCCGGGAGCGGCAGGCGCTGGACGACCCCCTGGCCCGGGAGTTCTGGTCCCGGGAACTGGCCGGCCTGCGGCCCACGCTCCTGCCGCAGGCCGGCGGACCAGCGGCGGCGCGCGAAGGGCGGACGCTCTTCGGCGGCGTCGACATCACCCCCGGCCGGTCCGAGGCGCTCGACGCCGTCGCCCGCAAGCACGACGCCTGCCTGCGGCACGTCCTCCTCGCCGTGCACGCCCGGGCGCTGGCCGCCCTCACCGGACGCGACGAGGTGGTCCTGGCCGTCGAGTCCGACGACCGGCCGGAGGAGGGCGGCACCCGGGCGATCGGCATCCAGCTGAACGTCGTGCCCTACCGGCTGCCCGTCGGCGGCCGCGGCTGGGGCGAGCTGATCCGCGCCGTCCAGGACAAGGAACGCGAGCTGGCGGCCGCCCCTCACCTCCCCTACGCCACGGCCGGGCGCCTCGCCGGGCTGCGCGAGGTCACCGACGTCATCTTCGCCCACACGGACTTCCACGGCTTCGAGGAACTGGTGGCCGCCACGGAGCTCGAGCTGCTGGATGCCAAGACCCGGGTGCACACCGGCACCGCGCTACGGGTGGAGTTCACCAAGGACCCCTTCACCCAGCTGCTCGGCCTGGACCTGGAGGCCGACGGGCGGCGAGTGGACGGGGAGCGGCTGCGCGAGGTCGAGGACGTCTACCGCGAGACGCTCGCCTGCGTCGTGGACGCGGAGCGCGGAAGCAGCCGGCCCCCTCACTCGTCCGGCACCCGGTAGACCACCAGCGCCTCGTTCACCTTGGTCAGGCTCAGCTCCCGTGGTGCCGGCGCGACTTCGCCGTCGTAGGCCAGATGGGAACCGGCGCCGATCTCCGCGACGTGCAGCTGCCGCACCCGCGCCGTCCTCAGCACCGGCGAGTGCTTGAGGCCTCCCGTCAGGGCGGCCACGAGCAGGCGGGTGCGGGCCAGCCGGCCGCCGTGGACCATGCGGACGTCCAGGACCCCGTCCGCCAGGTCGTGCCGGCGTACCGGGGCCAGGCCCAGACCGTGGTACGTGCAGTTGCCGGCGAAGAGCATCCACAGCCGCCGCTCCCGGCCGTCGACGCGCAGTCGCACCGGCCGGGCGGTGCGCAGGATGTGGACCGCGGCCGGCAGCCCCGCCGGCCAGGTGCCGATCCGGGGCGCCCAGTGCTCACGCACCCGCACGAACTCGGGGTACGCGCCGATGCTGAAGGTGTTCAGGAAACAGCCGTTGCGGCCGAACCGCGTCACGTCGACCGCCACCGCCTCCCCGGCCTCCATCGCCCGGCAGGCGTCCGCCATGGACTCGATGCCCAGGTCGTAGGCGAAGTGGTTGAGGGTGCCGCCGGGCAGGACGGCCAGCGGCAACCCGTGCCGCATCGCGGCGGCCGCCGCCGCATTGACGGTGCCGTCCCCGCCCAGGACCCCCAGTGCGCCGCCCAGTTCCACCGCCCGGGACGCCGCCGCCTCCAGCGCGGCGGCCAGCGGCCCGGGGTGCCCGTCGGCCCCCTCGTGCCACTCGACGATCTCGGCCCGCGGCAGGGCCGACCGCAGCACCTGCGCCGGGTCCGGCCGGGCCGCTGCCGCCCGCTGCCCCGACCCGCTGTT
Organism: Streptomyces sp. NPDC026206; assembly: GCF_040638465.1. NCBI lineage: Bacteria > Bacillati > Actinomycetota > Actinomycetes > Kitasatosporales > Streptomycetaceae > Streptomyces > Streptomyces sp. NPDC026206. The sequence continues at coordinate 160,672 of NZ_JBEZYL010000011.1, read as the reverse complement.
GGCGACCACGACGAGGCCCCGGCCGTCCGGCAGCGCCGGGGCGTCCGCGCGGGGCCGGGCCGGGGGAGCGAGCTGGGAGCGGGTGGGCGCCACGCCGCGCACCGCGAAGGCCGCACCGACGCCGAGCAGCGCCCCGGCCACGACGTCACCCGGATAGTGCGCGCCGGTGTAGACGCGGGAGAAGCACACGGCCGCCGCCAGCGGCGCCAGGGCCAGGCCCCACGTGCCCTTCTCCAGCATCACGCCCGCGGCGAACGCGGCCGCCGAGGCCGAGTGCCCGGACGGGAAGGACGTGGTGAACGGCTGCCGGATCAGCCGGCGCACCACGGGCACGGCGTCCGGCAACGGCCGGCCGCGCCGCACCGACCGTTTGCCGATGGTGTTGACCGTCGCGGACGCGACGGCCAATGAGGCCACCCCGCGCAGCGCCGCGCGCCGTGCCGGCCGCCCTCCCAGGGCCGCCGCCCCGGCGGCCACCGCGAACCACAGCACCCCGTGGTCGGCGGCGTGCGACAGCCGGGGCAGGACGCGGTCGCCGCCGGGCCAGTGGCGCTCGGCGACCCGCCGGAAAACGGAGCGGTCCCATGTACTCAACGTCCTTCGCATGCGCGACGGGTACCCCGTTTGTCCTCCAGCGATGCGGGTACTCGGCGGCGGTGATGAAGCGAAACAAGCCCTCCGTGGTGGTGGTGACCGGGGCGAGCGGCGGTGTGGGCCGGGCCACGGCCCGGGCTTTCGCGGCCCGCGGCGCCTGCGTCGCCCTGCTGGCCCGCGGCCACAAGGGACTGGAGGCCGCGGCCGAGGACGTGCGACGGGCCGGCGGCGAGGCGCTGGCGCTGAGCGTGGACGTGGCCGACCACCGGGCCGTCACCGAGGCGGCGGACCGGGTGGAGGAGATCTTCGGGCCGGTGGACGTCTGGGTCAACAACGCCTTCGCCGGAGTCTTCGCGCCCTTCGTCGAGATCGAACCCGACGAGTTCCGGCGCGTCACTGAGGTCACCTACCTGGGCTATGTGTACGGCACCCACGCAGCCCTGTCCCGCATGCTCCCGCGCGACCACGGCACCATCGTCCAGGTCGGCTCGGCGCTGGCCTACCGGGGCATCCCGCTGCAGTCCGCGTACTGCGGCGCCAAGCACGCCATCCAGGGCTGGAACGAGTCCCTGCGCTGCGAGCTGCTCCACCAGCGCAGCAAGGTCCGCACCACCATGGTGCAGCTGCCCGCCCTGAACACCCCGCAGTTCGACTGGGTGCTCTGCCGGCTGCCGCGCCGGCCCCGGCCCGTGGCACCGGTCTACGAGCCCGAGCTCGCCGCCCGCGCCATCGTCCACGCCGCCGCCCACCCGCGCCGCCGCGAGTACTGGGTCGGCGGCAGCACGGTCGCCACCCTCCTCGCCAACGCCGTCGTCCCCGGCCTGCTGGACCGCTACCTCGCCCGCACGGCGTACGCCGCGCAGCAGCGCCCCGACCCCCTTCCCGACCTGCCCCCGGTGAACCTGTGGCACCCCGCCGACGGCGACGGCGGCCACGACTACGGCGCGCACGGCGACTTCGACGGGCAGGCCCACGGCCGCGGCGCGCAGCCGTGGCTCTCCGAGCATCGCAACGCCCTGGCCGCCGGCGCGGCATTCGCCGCCGCAGCGTTCGCGGCGGCCCGCATGCGGACGGACCATGGGTGCCATGACCGGTGACAAGGACCTGACCGACGCCAGGAGGCGGACGCTGCTGGCCCGGCACGGCGAGGCGCTCGAACTGTTCACCGACCGGGTGCACGCCGTCCGGTCCGGTCAGTGGGAGGCGGCCACGCCGTGCACCGACTGGAACGTGCGCGAACTGGTGAACCACCTCACCGTCGAACAGCTGTGGGTGCCGCCCCTGCTGGACGGGGCGGCCATCGAGGACGTGGGCGACGCCTTCGACGGCGACCAGCTGGGCGAGGATCCCGTGGCCGCCTGGGACGAGGCGGCCTCCGCGGCCCGCGAGGCCTTCCACGCCCGCGGCGCCCTCAGCCGGACGGTGCAGCTGTCGTACGGGACCACCGCCGCCCACGCCTACTGCACGCAGATGGTCGCCGACCTGGTCGTGCACGCCTGGGACCTCTCCCGCGCAATCGGCGCCGACGAGCACCCCTCGAAGGCCCTCGTCGACTTCACCCGGCACGAGGTCGAGCCCTACGCCGGCGGCCTCTCCGGTTCGGGCCTGTTCGCCGAACCGGTGGAGCCGCCGCCGGACGCGGACTCATGGCAGCGGCTCCTCGCCCAGCTCGGCCGCGAGCCCTGACCCGTCAGCCGCCGCTGCCCCCACGGGCCTTGCCGAACTCGTCGGTGAACGCCTCGCAGAACGCCTGCAGATCGTCCGGCTTACGGCTGGTGATCAGGGTGTTGGGGCCGCCCGTGCACACCTTGACCTGCTCGTCCACCCAGGACCCGCCCGCGTTCTGGATGTCGGTCCGCAAGCTGGGCCACGACGTCAGGGTGCGGCCGCGCAGCACATCCGCCTCCACGAGCGTCCACAGCGCGTGACAGATCGCCGCTACCGGCTTGCCCGCGCCGAAGAAGTCCCGCGCGAAGGCCACGGCCCGCTCGTCCATGCGCAGGAAATCGGGGTTGGCCACCCCGCCCGGCAGCACCAGGGCGTCGTACTCCGACGCCCCCACCTCGCCCACCACTTTGTCGACGGGAAAAGTGTCGCCCCTGTCGAGATGGTGGAACGCCTGGATCTTCCCGGACTTCGTCGACACCAGCTGCGGCGTGCCGCCGGCCTCCTCGACCGCCTTCCAGGGGGTGGTCAGCTCGATCTGCTCGACGCCCTCGGGCGCCACAAGGAACGCGACCTTCATGATGACTTCCTTTCCATGCGATTCCCGGCCTTCCTGCCGGCCTTCCGGTCCTTCCTGCGCCCGCACGCCCCGCGCACGCACCGCACGAGCTCCTCCGCGTACGGCAGCGCCACGAACGCCGCGACCCCCACGCCGATCCCGGCCAGGTAGGTGCGGGGCAGCGGAGGCCGGCGCGGAACCAGCCGCCACGCGCACGGGTCGCCCCGGCCGCCGCGCAGCAGGGAGCGGACCTGGTCGGGGTGCAGGCACATCAGCGAGGCCAGCGCGGCGAAGGGCAGGGTCTCCAGGAAGCTGTGGATGTGCTGCTCGACCGGTGTGACCTCGCGGTCGCTGCGCACCGCCGTGCGCACGTCCCACAGGGCGGTGGCCTCGTGCGCGGCCGTCGCACCCAACTGCACGCTCATCAGCAGGGGATTGACCTCGCACAGCAAGGTCAGCGCCAGGGGCACCCCGACCTCGGCCATCATCAGGGAGTGGATGACCGACTCCTTGAGACCCGACGTCTCCTCGATACGGGTGCGGCGGTGCATGGCCCAGTCGGCGATCCCGGGCAGGAACCAACCGGGCAGCACGCCGTACATCAGATACCGGGTCGTGGCGTCCTCGACATCGGTCATGCGGTCCTTGACTCCTCGGTCGTACGGACAAAGGGGGGAACGGGGTGGCTCACAGGACGCGATGGGCGGCCGCCTCCTTGTGCCGAAAGCGCATCCCGTGCCCCGGCTCCCCGGCCGCGCCCGGCCGGACCGTTCCGCCGGACGGGTCGAGGGCGCCGGTGAAATAGGCCGCCTCGATGCGCGCGTGGTCGTGGAACCACTCGATGTGCCGCAGGTTGGGCACGCAGGCCGCGACGTGGGCGTGCACGTGCGGGGCGCAGTGGGCCGAGACCTCCAGCCCGGCGCCCTGGGCGACGGCCGCGGCCCGCAGCCACCCGGTGAGACCGCCGCAGCGGGTGGCGTCCGCCTGGAGGCAGTCGACGACGGGAGCCATCCGGGCGAAGTAGGGCAGGTCGTAGCCGTACTCGCCGGCCGCGACGTCACAGGCGCACAGGTCACGGACCAGCCGCAGCCCCTCCAGGTCGTCGGAGGAGACGGGCTCCTCGAACCAGCCCACGCCCAGCTCGGCCAGTGCCTGCCCGACCCGGACCGCCTGCTTGCGGGTGTAGGCGCCGTTGGCGTCCACGTACAGGGCGGTGTCCGGGCCGATGGTCTGGCGGGCGTGGCGCACCCGGTCGAGGTCACGGGGGACGGCCCGGCCCCAGGACTCACCGATCTTGATCTTGATGCGTTCGATGCCGTGGCCGTGCACCCAGCTGTTCAGCTGGGCGGCCAGGTGCGTGTCGTGGTACGTCGTGAAGCCGCCGGAACCGTACAGCGGCACGGCGTCGGTGACCGCGCCGATCAGACGGACCAGCGGGACCTGGAGCAGCCGCGCCTTGAGGTCCCACAGGGCGATGTCCACCGCCGAGAGGGCACACCCCACCAGCCCCTGGCGCCCGGCGTTGCGCACCGCCCGGCACATCGCCTCGTTCGCGCCCGCCACATCCAGGGCGTCACGGCCGACGACCCGGTCGGCGAGGAGGCCGGTGACGGCCGTGCCCGCGCCCGCGGGCCCGTACGTCCAGCCCAGCCCGCTCTCCCGGCCGCAGCGCGCCTCGACCACCACCACGGTCGTGGAGTCCCAGCTGAGGGTGCCGTCGGCCTCCGGGGCGTCGGTGGGAATGGTGTAGGCCGACACCTCCAGCGCCTCGACGGTCCACTCGCAGGTCATGACGGCCTCCCGGAGCTCCGCGAGACCAGCCGGGCCGCGGCCCGGTCGGCCAGGGCCATGATGGTCAGCGCCGGGTTGGCACTGCCCTGGGTCGGCAGCACACTGCCGTCGGTGACGAAGAGGTTGGGGATCGCGAACGACCGCAGGTCGCCGTCCACGACGCCCTTCCCGGGCCCGGCCCCCATGCGGCAGCCGCCCACCAGGTGCGCGTAACGCTCCACCGTCATCAGCTCGGTCGCGCCCGCGGCCTTGAGGATGCGCTCCATCACCTCGCGCGCCGCCGCCAGCAGCAGCTCGTCGTTGGCGCAGTGGCCGTGGTCGAAACGGGCGACGGGCAGCCCGTGCCGGTCCTTCTCCTCCGCCAGCGTGACGCGGTTGTCGGCCTGCGGCAGGAACTCGCACAGGGCGCCCAGCGTCGCCCAGTGCACATAGTCGGTCATCCGCTGCCGCAGATCCGGGCCCCAGTGGCCCTGCGCCGCCACATGCTCGGCCCACATGATGGGCAGCGGGGAGACGGTCTGGACGGAGAAGCCGCGCCGGTAGGGCTTGGAAGGATCGCTCTCGTAGAACTCCTCGCTGCTCACCTCGGGCGGCGGGCCCTTGTACATGCGGATCTCGTCGGGGAAGCGGCCGGCGGTCTGCGGCGCGCCCTGCACCATGACATAACGGCCCACCAGGTCGTGGTCGTTGCACAGACCGTCCGGAAAACGGGCGTTGGCGGAGTTCAGCAGCAGGCGGGGCGTCTCGATGGAGTAGCCCGCGATCGCGACCGCCGCGGCCCTCTGAACGTACTCGCGCCCGCCGCGTACGTACCGCACGCCCGTCACGCGGCGCCCCTCGCGGTCGGTCTCCACGCGGGTGACCATCGCGTCGGGGCGGATCTCCGCGCCGTGCGCGATGGCATCGGGGACATGCGTGATCAAAGGCGAGGCCTTGGCGTCGACCTTGCAGCCCTGCAGGCAGAAGCCGCGGTAGATGCAGTGTGGGCGGTCGCCGAAGCGGCCGTTGGCGATGGCGACCGGGCCGACGCGCGCCTCGATGCCGAGCGCGGCGCAGCCCTCCAGCATCACCTCGCCGTTGCCGCTCACCGGATGCGGGGGATGCGGGTGTGGATGCGGGTCCCCCCAGGGCCAGAACTGGCCGGCCACCGGCAGCTCGCGCTCCAGCCGCACGTAGTAGGGCCTCAGGTCCGCGTACGACAGGGGCCAGTCGGCGCCCACGCCGTCGAGCGAGTGCGTACGGAAGTCGGAAGGGTGCAGGCGCGGCGCGTACCCGGCGAAGTGCACCATGGAACCGCCCACCCCCCGGCCGGAGTTGTTCGACCCCAGCGGCACGGGGTGGGAACCGCCCACGACCCGGGGCTCGTTCCAGTACAGGTGGTGCGAGCCCCACTCGTCGCTGACCCAGTCCTTCTCCGGGTCCCAGAACGGGCCCGCCTCCAGGCACACCACCCGCCAGCCGGCGTGCGCGAGCCGCTGGGTGAAGGTGGCGCCGCCCGCACCGCAGCCGACGACCGCCATGTCCACCTCGTCGCCGTCGTCGAAGCGCCGCATGTCCCGGCGCAGCCGCGTCACATGCGGCAGCCAGGCGGAGGCATTGCGGCGCCGCACCTCGCCCTGCGGCCGCGCCGACTCCCGCAGCGTCCGCCACCACGCCCCGCCGCTCACGGCAGCATCTCCTGGTTCGCTTCTCCGCCCGCGCGGCGCAGCGGTGCGGCTTTCGTCATTGTCTGCGGCCCAGCGGCCGCGCGTGCGCCGCGCAGCATCTCCTGGTTCGCTTCTCCGCCCGCGCGGCGCAGTGGTGCGGCTTTCGTCGTCGTCTGCGGCCCGGCGGCCGCGCGTGCGCCGCTCACCGGGGCTCCTCCCAGGGCTCGCGCACACCGCGCCCCAGCCGCAGATAGCCGCGGGGGTAGGCCGGCCCGCCGAAGCCGATCTCGTCCCAGGCGTAGGGGTGGGCGTAGTACGCCTCGCAGGCGTAGCGGGTCCACAGCGACCACACATGGGCCGCAGGCATCCCGTACCAGTCGCGCGGACCCAGGTGCAGGACGTGATGCAGCAACCGGTCCCGGTCGCCGTATCCGATCCCGGCGAAGACCCGCCCCGCGTGCCGCACCCTCGCGTCCTCGTCGAGGGCGGCCAGCGAGCGGCGCCAGGCCTCGCCGTCCTCCGGCACGTCCGCGTACCGCCAGCCGTCGCCCTGGCCGGTGGCCAGCCGCTCGTCGATCACCGACAGCACCGGGACCGGCGGATCCTTCGGCGAGCGGGCCAGCAGGTGATCCAGCAGCGCCTCCGCCGCGGCCTCCTCCGCCGGGGTGAAGAAGCTCAGCGGCGGCTGCGGCCGCGGCCCCAGCCGGGCCAGCACCACACCGGCCGTCGCGGTGTCCCAGGTGCCCGCCCGGCCCGCCGCCCCGGCGTCCTCGCCGAGCCGTGCGCCCGTCATCGCCTCACCCCCTCACCGCTCCCGTCGCAGCCCGCTCGCCAGCAGCCCCATGCCACCCACCATGCTCATCAGCAGCGGGGCGAACAGCGGAGGGCCCAGCTCGACGTTGTAGCGGGCCATGCGCCACCCCCCGGGCTTCCGGGCGATGCCGCGCACGTGCAGATACGTGCCCTGCAGGCCGTTGGCGACGATTGCCGCCGAGGCGAGCGGCAGCGCGGTGCGCGCCGCCCGCTCGCCGCAGAACCCGGCCAGGCCCGCCGCCATGCCCACCGGGCCGAGCAGCACCGGCCACCACATCACGCGGTTGCCGAACCCGGCCCGGTCGTGCTCCAGGAAGATCTCCGCGGCCGTCACCGCCGACCCGGCGGCCATCAGCAGCGACAGCGACCGCTGCAGCCGCCCGTGCCGCACGTCGTAACGGGCGCGCCGGGCCGGGCCGCGCCGGCCGGGGAAGCGGCGGGCCGTCACGGCTCGCGCTCCTGCGGGCCACCGGACTTCTTCTTTCCGGGCAGGAACTCCTGCACCTTGGCCTTGAAGCCCTGCCGCAACATGCCCTTGCGGTCCGCGTCACCCTTGAGGACGGCCGCGGCCGTCGCCTCGATCTGGTCCCAGTCCGCGTGCGGCGGGATCGGCGGCACCGCCGGATCGGTCACGAACTCCACCACCGCCGGACCCTTCGCGGCGAGCGCCTCCCGCCAGGCGTCCCCGACCTCGTCCGGCTTCTCCACCCGGATGCCGGTCAGACCGAGGGAGCGGGCGAACTCCGCGTAGGGGACGTCCGGCAGCTCCTGCGAGGGCAGGAACTGCGGGGAGCCGCCCATCGCGCGCATCTCCCACGTCACCTGGTTGAGGTCCCGGTTGTTCCACACGCCGACCACCAGCCGCGGGTCCTCCCACTGATGCCGGTACTTGGCCACCGTGATCAGCTCGGCCAGGCCGTTCATCTGCATCGCCCCGTCCCCCACCAGGGCCACCACCGGCCGGTCGGGGTGCGCGAACTTCGCCCCGATCGCGTACGGCACACCGCAGCCCATCGTCGCGAGCGTGCCCGACAGTGAGCCCCGCATGGTGCCGCGCATCGTGATGTGCCGCGCGTACCAGTTGGCGACCGAGCCGGAGTCGGAGGTGAGGATCGCGTCGTCGGGCAGCAACGGCGACAGCGCCGCCGCCACGTGCTCGGGGTTGACCGGCTCGGCGCTCACCGCGGCCCGCCGCCGCATCACCTCCTTCCAACGCCCCACATTGGCGATGACCTCGCTCTGCCAGCCCCGCTTGTCCTTGCGCTCCAGCAGCGGGATCAGCCGCAGCAGCGTGGCGCGCGCGTCGCCGATGAGGTTGACCTCGTACGGATACCGCAGACCGGCCATGTGCGGATCGATCTCGATCTGCACCGCCCGCGCCTTGCCGAACTCCGGCAGGAACTGCGAGTAGGGAAAGTTGGAACCGATCGTCAGCAGCGTGTCGCAGTCACGCATCAGCTCGTAGGAGGGCCGGGTGCCCAGCAGCCCGATCGAACCGGTGACGTACGGCAGCTCATCGCTGAGCACGTCCATCCCCAGCAGCGCCTTCGCCACGCCCGCACCCAGGATCTCGGCGACCTGCTCCACCTCGCCCCGGGCGCCCGCCGCGCCCTGGCCGGCCAGGATCGCCACCTTCCTCCCGGCGTTGAGGAGCTCCGCCGCGCGGCTGAGCGCGTCGTCCGAGGGCACCGACTGCCAGCCGCTGCGGTCCAGGCTGGAGGGCACCATCTTGAAGGCGTGCGTGGGCGGCGAGTAGTCCAGCTCCTGCACGTCGGCGTGGACGATGACGGCGGTCGGCGCACGGCGCCCGTAGGCGGTGCGCACGGCCCGGTCGAGCACGTTCGGCAGCTGCTCGGGCACGGTCACCGTCTCCACGAAGTCGGAGGCGACGTCCTTGAACAGCGAGTGCAGATCGACTTCCTGCTGGTACGCGCCGCCCATCGCGGAGCGGGCCGTCTGCCCCACGATCGCCAGCACCGGCACATGGTCGAGCTTGGCGTCGTAGAGGCCGTTGAGGAGATGGATCGCGCCCGGCCCGGACGTCGCCACGCACACCCCCAGCCGCCCGCTGAACTTGGCGTACCCGACGGCCTCGAACGCCGCCATCTCCTCGTGCCGCGCCTGGATGAACCGCGGCTGGTCACCGGCCCGCTGCCAGGCCGCCAGCAGCCCGTTGATGCCGTCACCCGGATACCCGAAGACCCGGTCCACGCCCCACTCGCGCAGCCGCGCCAGGATGTAGTCGGAAACCTGCTCACTCATGCGTTCTTCTCCACCTCGTCGCTCATGTAGTGGCGGCCTCACCGGACGAGCTGCGGCAGCACCTTCGTGCGGTAGAAATCGAAGAAGCCCCGCTGACCGGGGCCGATCTGATTGACGTGCACCCGGTCGAAGCCGGCCTCCGCGTAGGCGTGCAGCGCCCCGGCATGGGCGTCGGCGTCGTCCCCGCACGTCACGCTCGCGGCCACCCGCTCCCGCGTCACCAGCTCGGCGGCCTGCTCGAAGTGGGCCGGCGTGGGCAGCACCTGGTTCAGCTCGCCGGGCAGCTGCTCCACCGCCCACAGCCGGTGCGCGGTCTCCAGGGCCTCCTCGCGGTCCGGGCCCCAGCACACCTTCACCCCGCCCAGGACGGGCTTCTGCCCCCCGCCGCCCCGCCGGAAGCGGGCCACCGCCTCCGCGTCCGGCGCCATCGTCACCAGGCCGTCGCCGATCCGTGCCGCCAGCTCGGTCGCCGCCGGCCCGAACGCCGAAACGTCGATGGGCACCGGCTCGTCGGGCAGTGTGTACAGCCGGGCGTTCTCGACGGTGTAGTGCTTGCCGTGGTGGCTGACCTGGCCGCCCCCGAAGAGCAGCCGCATCACCTGAACGGCCTCCTCCAGCATCTCCAGCCGCACCGGCGCCTGCGGCCACCGGTCGCCGAGAATGTGCTCGTTGAGGGCCTCGCCGCTGCCGACCCCGAGCCGGAACCGGCCGCTCAGCAGGACGGCGCTGGTGGCCGCGGCCTGCGCTGTGACCACCGGGTTCAACCGCATGGTCGGGCAGGTCACCGCGGTCTCCACCGGCAGCGACGTGGCCTGCGAGACGGCCCCGATCACCGACCACACCAGGGGACTGTGCCCCTGCTCGCCGGTCCAGGGATGGAAGTGATCGGAGATCCACAAGGAGGTGAACCCGGCCTGTTCCGCCATCCGGGCCTGCTCGACGAGAGCCTTCGGGGAGTGCTCCTCGCAGGACAGGAAGTATCCGTATTCGGTCATCGGGTGACACCTCCTGGGCCGCGCGCGGTGTGCTGGGCGTGCGACGGGACGGGTAACCCCCGGCCGCCGCGATGAAACCTCCCCCTTCGCGGCCGCGCAGGGTGTGGCATCCCCCTCCGCCGGGCCCCATGGCCGATACTCGGGGCATTGCGGACCCGGGCCCCGCCCGGCGGGCGAGCACCCCGAAAGCGGTGCGGAGAGGGAGCGACGGTGCTGCGCAGTGCGGCCGCGGCGGCGGAAATCCTCGCGTGGTGGGCCGGCCTCACCGGCCTGTGGGCGGTGCTGATCGGGCCGGCCGACCGGCTGGACCTGGGGATCGGTGCGGCGGCCGCCCTCCTCGCGGCCCGGGCCGCCCGGGGCGCCCGCCGGGCGGCCCGGTGAACTGGTGGCTGGCGGCCGCCGCCGCGCTCGTCACCGGCGGGCTGGGCCCCAGCCTGTGGGGCGCCGCGAGCGGCACGCCCGGCCGGCGCGTGGTCTCCCAGAACATGGCGACGCTGCTGCTGTGCCTGGTGTTCCTGCTGTTGTCCCAGGGGTACGGACGGCCCTCGTACGCCGACCTCGCCCTGGTCGTCTCGGTCCTCGGGCCGGCCGGCACCCTCGTCTTCGTCCGCCTCCTCGGCGAAGAGCTCGAAAAACACCCGCCCGGCGCACGGCTGCTGACGCCGGCCGTGGCGATCGGGGCGCCCGCGACCGTCGTACCGCTGTGCGTCGCCACCGGCCCCGGCCGCGCCATGGTCAAGCTGCTCGTCATCGGCGCCCTGCTGCTGGCGGGCGCCGCCGTCACGACCAGGGCCGTGCGCCGTGCGTGACGCCCTGGACGACACCCTCGTCACCCTCGCCCTGCTGTTCGTCGCGGCGGCCGCCACCGCCGCCGTCCTCAACCGCGACCCGGCACGGCAGGCCGTCGTGCTCTCCCTGCTCGGCCTCGGCCTCGCCCTGCTCTTCACCGTGCTGCAGGCACCCGACGTGGGCCTGTCCCAGCTGGGCGTCGGCTCGGCGGTGACCCCGCTGATGATCCTGCTGACGGTGCGCAAGATCCGGCGCGGGAAGCGGCGCGAATGACCGGCCGGGCACGGCTGTGGCTGCTGGCCGCCGGGCTGGCCGCGACCGCCGCCCTGCTCGTGGCCGCCTGCCTGCGCCTTCCGGACTTCGGCGGCGCCCGGCACCCCTACGGCGACCTGGCCGTACGGACGGCCCTGGCGCAACGGACCGCGAACACCGTCTCCTCCGTCAACTTCGACCAGCGCTCGTTCGACACCCTCGGCGAGGAGAGCATCCTCTTCGCGGCCGTCCTCGGCACGGTCGTCCTCCTGCGGCAGACCCGTGACGAACGGCGCGAGGCCCCCCAGCCCGCACCGGTGGCCCCCGCACTGCGCCGCTACGGGACGATCCTGCTGCCCGTCACCCTGCTCATCGGCCTGTACGTGATCGCGCACGGCCAGCTCAGCCCGGGCGGCGGCTTCCAGGGCGGAGTGGTCGTCGCCACCGCCCTGCACCTGCTCTACATCGGCGTCGACTACCGGGCGCTGGAGCGGATCCGGCCCGTCGCCCTCTACGAGCTCGCCGACGGCGCGGGCGAGGCGGCGTACGTCGTGCTCGGCGCGGCCGGGCTGCTCGCCGGCTCGGCCTACCTCGCCAACACGCTGCCGCACGGCACCTTCAACACGATGGCCTCCGGCGGCACGGTCCCGCTGCTCAACGCCGCCGTCGGCATGGAGGTCGCCGCCGGCGTCGTCGTCCTGCTGGGCCACTTCCTCGGCCAGGCCCTCGAGATCGTGGAAGAGGAGCCGACGTGACCGTACTGCCCTACCTCGTCGCCGCCTGGATCTTCCTGATCGGCGTGTACGGCATGGCCACCAGCCGCAACCTCGTGCACGCGGTCGGCTGCCTGGCCGTGACCCAGTCCGCCACGTACGTCCTGCTGCTGGCCATCGGCTACCGCCGCGGCGGCAGCGCGCCGGTCTTCTCCGACGTCCCGGCCGGCACCCGCGTCGTCGACCCCGTCGTCCAGGCCCTCGCCCTCACCGACGTCGTCGTGGGCGCCACCGTCACCGCCCTGCTGCTCGCCCTGGTCGTCCAGGTGAACAAGCGGCACGGGACCGTCGACCCGGACGAGCTGTCCGGGCTCAGGGGCTGAGCGGCGATGGACCGGCTGCTTCCACTGATCGTGGTGGTGCCGCTGCTCGGCGCCGCGGTCCTGGTCGGCCTGGGCCGCCGGATGGTCAGGCCGGTGGCGGAGGCCGTCGCCTGCGCCTGCGCCCTCGTGCCCGCCGGGCTCTGCGCGGCCGCACTCGCCCGGGGTGCGACGGAGGTGGTGTGGGTGGGCGGCTGGCGGCCACACGCCGGCCACGGCGTCGGCATCGTCCTCGTCGGCGACCGCGTGGGTCTGGGACTCGCCACCCTGACGTCCTTGCTGATCGTGGCCGTACTGGCCTACTCCTGGCACTACTTCGAGCAGCCGCCCAGGGGCCACGCGGGCGCCTTCCCCGCCATGATCCTGCTCTTCCAGGCGGGCATGTGCGGCTTCTCGCTCACCGGCGACCTCTTCGACGCCTTCGTCTTCTTCGAGCTCATGGGCGTCATCGGCTACGCGCTGACCGGCTACCGGGTCGAGGAGGCCCGGCCGGTGCAGGGCGCCCTGGCCTTCGGCTTCGTGAACTCGCTCGGCGGCTACGCCATGCTGACCGGGATCGCCCTGCTCTACGCGCGCACGGGCGAACTGGGCATGGCGCAGATCGGCCGCGCGCTGGACGCGGCGCCCGAGCACGACGCCCTGGTCGTCGCCGCGTTCGTCCTGGTCCTGACCGGGCTGCTGGTCAAGGCGGCGGCCGTGCCCTTCCACTTCTGGCTCGCGGACGCCCACGCGGTCGCGCCCACGCCGGTCTGCATGGTGCTGTCCGGCGTCATGGTGGAGATGGGCGTGTACGGCGTCGCACGCGTCCACGCGACCGTGTTCGCCGGGCCCGGCGGCATCCCGGCGGACGACGTGCGGCGGGCGCTGCTCGTGCTGGGCGTGGCGAGCGCGCTGGCCGGGGCGGTGATGTGCTGGCAGCAGCGGCACGTCAAACGGCTCCTGGCCTTCTCCACGGTCGCCCACACCGGCCTCTTCCTCACCGGTGTCTGCCTGCTGACCCCCGAGGGTCTCGCCGGCACCTGCCTGTACGCCCTCGGGCACGCGGGCGCCAAGGCCGCTCTCTTCGCCTGCACGGGCATCCTGCTCGACCGGCACGGCAGCGTGGACGAGCGCGAACTGCACGGCCGGGGCCGTGACATGCGGGGCATCGGGCTGCTCTTCGCGCTGGGCGGCCTCGCGCTGGCGGGGCTGCCGCCGTTCGGCACGGGCCTGGGCAAGGCCCTGGTGGAGGAGCAGGCCGGCTGGCTGCCGGTGCTGTTCGTGCTCGTCTCGGCGGTGACCGGCGCCGCGGTGCTGCGGGTGGCCGCCCGGGTCTTCCTGGGCGCCGGGCGCAGCGGCCGCGAGGAGGGCGGACCGGAGACCCCGGGTGATGAGGAGGAACCGGAGACCGGCCGCCGCCTGCGTCTGCTGCCCCGCCCCATGGTCTGTGTCGCCGCGGCCCTGCTGGCCGGCTCCCTCGCGGCCGGCACGGTGCCGGGCCTGGCCCACGGCGCCGGCGTGGCCGCGGAGGCCTTCATGGACCACGCCGGGTACGCCGCCATGGTGCTCGACGGCCGCACCGGCGGCCCGTACCCGGGCCACGCGGGCCAGTGGTGGACCTGGCCGGGCGCGGCCCTCGGCCTGCTCTCCGCCACCCTGGCCGCAGCCCTCGCCACCCTGGCCGTCCACCGCCTCCTCCCCGCCGGCACCTGGACCACCCCCCTGCGCCGCCTGCACTCGGGCCACGTCGGCGACTACGTGGCCTGGACGATGGCGGGCATCGGCCTGCTGTCGGCGTTGACGTGGTGGTGACGACGAATCCAGCAGCCCCGCCGTCAGGAAGGCCCCCGCACGCCGCCGGTCGCGCACGATGCGCAGCGGCAGCAGGGTGACGGCTGCGGGCCTGCCACAGGACGAAGAGGGCCAGCAGGACGACGCCGGCGCACCTGCACCTGCTGCTCCACAGCCAGGGCCGGGGCGCTATCTGACGGACCGGCAGGGCCGTGGAACCACCGGCCGTACGGGACTGCCCTGGGGGCGCGGCGGAACAGCTGCTGGGCCCCTGTGCGTCGGCACGCCGGGCGGGGCACCGCGCTCGCACTCCGACGCCGGCACCAAGGTCCGTACGCTCGGCGCGGCACGCCCCGCGGGGGGCCCGTGAAGCTCAGCCCTCGGCTGCCGCCTACCCCTTGAGTTCAGCGTACTCACGCACCGTCGAGCGGAACGCGAAGCGCGGATGGTCCGGGAGCGGCGGGCGCGGCAACGGCGGCTGATGCGCGGTGCAACCAACCGGCTGCCCCAGTGGTCATACCGAGCATGACAAGTGCCGCAAGCAAGACGTTCGTACGCCGCCTCGGCGTACTGCTGGGGGCGGCCGGGCTGGCCGCCCCCCTGACCGTGGCGATGGGTGCGACAGCCCAGGCCGCGACGTCCGCGTGCACCGCCGGCACCGGGCCGTACCAGGCGAAGGCGGAGCGGTTCCTGGGCAGAACCGTGGACGGGAAGCAGTCGGCCGCCGACTGCCGGGCCATACGCGACTTCCAGCTCGACCACGGCATCTCCCCGGCCATCGGTTACGCCGGGCCGGTGACATGGGCCGTGATGGACCTCGTCTCCCAGCAGCGGGCGGCCGGCGACAACCCCAACGCCGCCGGCAGGTGCCCGGTGAACAAGGGCCGCATCGCCTGTGTGGACCTCACCCGGCAGCTGACCTGGATCCAGGACGGCAAGCGGCTGAAGTCCGGCCCGGTTCCCATCCGTTCGGGCCGGGACGGCTATGAGACGCGCACCGGTCTGAAGAAGATCTACTGGCGCAGCATCGACCACTGGTCGACGCTCTACGAAGTCCGCATGCCCTACAGCCAGTTCTTCGACGGCGGGCAGGCGTTCCACTCCATCGACGGCAGCGTCTGGTCGGCTCCCGGTTCTCACGGCTGCGTGAACATGCGGCGCGCCGACGCCAGGTCTTACTGGTCGCTGCTGAAGAACGGTGACGACGTGTACGTCTACGGCCGCAAGCCGGGCACCTGAGGGCCGGGCGCCTGAGGGCCGGGCGGTGCCGCACCGTAGCGGCGCTGCCGCTGCGCGTAGGCGGCCATGGCCCGCCACAGGTCGCGGCGGTCGGTGTCGGGCCAGTAGCCGTCGGTGAACAGGAGCTCGGCGTACGTGCTCTGCCAGGGCAGGAAGTTGGACGTGCGCTGCTCGCCGCCGGTGCGCCACAGGAGGTCGACGTCGGGCAGGTCGGGCAGCGGCAGATAGCGGGCCAGCTGCTGTTCGGATACCCGGGCGGGGTCCACGTGCCCCGCGACGGCGGCGCGCGCGAAGGCCCCGGCGGCCTGGGCGATCTCGCTCCGGCCACCGTAGTTGGCGCACACGGTGAGGATGAGGCCGGTGCGGTGGCTGGTGGCGTGTTCGCGTTCCAGGAGTGCTTGCACCAGATCCACGGGCAGACCGTCGGGAACGC
This sequence comes from Streptomyces sp. NPDC026206, assembly GCF_040638465.1. NCBI lineage: Bacteria > Bacillati > Actinomycetota > Actinomycetes > Kitasatosporales > Streptomycetaceae > Streptomyces > Streptomyces sp. NPDC026206. The sequence continues at coordinate 144,771 of NZ_JBEZYL010000011.1, read as the reverse complement.
CGGACCAGCGGGCCCGTACGTCCAGGCGCATGGGCTCGTCGTCGTGGAGGTGCTCGCGCAGCAGGGCCATGATGGCGTCGACCTCGGCGGCGGAACGGCTCCAGTTCTCCGTGGAGAAGGCGTACACCGTCAGATGCGGCAGTCCGATCTCCAGCGCCCCGTGCACGACGTCGCGCAGGGCGTCTGCTCCCGCGCGGTGCCCCGCGGTCCGGGGCAGCCCGCGGTCGTTGGCCCAGCGGCCGTTGCCGTCCATCACGATGGCCACGTGCCGCGGCAGCAGACCTGGGGCGATAGTGGGCGGACGGGCGCCGGAGGGGTGCGGTTCGGGGGGGTGCGGCGGTTCGGGAGCGAGGTGCACGCCGGGGGAGCGGCCCGTGAACCGGTGCGGCCGACCGGCCGGAGGAAACGAGGGGGCCGGCGGGAGGGGCGTCAGCCACCAGGCGACGGCCGCCCTGGCGCGGCCGAGGGCAAGAACGCGCCGACGGGCGGCGCGCGGGAGGCGGGGCCTGCGGCGCAGCAGCCGGGCACCCGCCCGCTCCACCGCGCACAGCCGCATCAGGAACACCTCGGCCGTCGTCCGGACGAACACCGAGAGCCCCGGCGCCGCGCTGAACAGCAGCTCCGGCTGGTCGAGCCAGGCGCGGCCCCGTGCGACCAGGGACCGGAGCAGGTCGTCTGCTTCCGGCGGCCAGCGGCCTGCCAGGAGGTCCTCGGCGCGCACGCCGGAGTCCGCGAGGGCCTCCGCCGGGAGTGTGACGTGCCCACGGGCGAGGTCTTCGTGGAGATCGACGAGGTCGTCCGTGAGCTGAACCCCCTGCACCCAGGTGTGATAGGCCTCCACATGGCGCGTGTGCCCGCCCAGGGGCAGCCCGAGGCGGGACAGCAGGAGGGGGATCTGGCCGAAGAAGACGCTGTTGACGGACCGGCTGTGAGCCGTCCACTCCTGCCAGGTGAGCGGGCTTCCTCTCCGGGGGGCCCGGCACTGCTCCTCGAACATCGACTTCGCCCCGCCGGGGAAGAGGTCCCAGGCGCGCACGGTGTGCACCAGGGCCCGCCGCACGGGGTCGGCGCTGTCGCCGAGGCGCAGGTCGTCGCGGTAGGCGGCGAACCAGGCCGTCACGCGGTCCGAGCGCGCGTCGGGACCGCCGGGACCGGTGTCCGCCAGGTCGTCGGCCACCCGCAGGGCGGCGGCCAGGGCCCAGGCGGCGGGGCGCGCGACGGGCGGCAGCAGGTGACCGAGCGCGTAGTAGGTGCCGCTGTCGCGTTTGAAGATGCGCCGGCACTCCTGATACCCGGCACGCAGGCGCGGGTCGTGGATGCCGGCCTTGGCGTAGACCGAGGAGAACATGACCCTCCCTGTGGGCGGGGCAGCGGACACAGTCGTGCCGGGCTAGCCCGGGTCCGGCGGCGGCACCCAGGAGAACGCAAGGCAGCCCCCGGCGATCCCCAGGGCGGTGCCCAGCAGGAGCCCGCCGATGTTGCAGGTGAGCAGCGCCAGCACGGCCAGCGCCACGGCCGCGACCCCGGCCAGGGAGTGCAGTTGGGGGAAACGCAGCAGGACGACCCCGCTCAGCAGCAGCGGCAGGCTCACCCCGAAGCCGGCGTTGGCCGCCATCCCGGGCTGCAGCACCGCGGCCGGGGCACCCAGCAGGGGCAGCACCATCAGCTCCACGCCGGCCGCGCATACAAGGACCGCGGAACCGGCCGGCCGCCGCCGGCACCAGCCCTTCGCGCGCCGGGCCAGGCCCGCGAGGAGAGGCGGAATCAGAAGCATTCGTGCTTGCCCATCAGCAGCTCCACGTCCGGATCGCTCATGCGCAGCGTCGCCCCTGCGCCCTGCCACGCGGTGACCCTGCCGTCCCGCACGACGACGCTTGTCGTGGTGGCCAGGAAGCCGCCGGTTCTTCCCTCCAGCAGTCCTCCCGCCCGGGCCAGGACATCGGTGAAGTCGACCTTCCCGCGCACCGAGTCGGCGTCGACCGCCAGCCCGGAGCCCCGCACCGGCTCCGCGCGGCCCGCCACGGCCCGCAGGGTCACCACCCCGACAGGCAGCGTCACCAGCAGACTCACGCACAGGTTCTCCAGCTCGGCCTTCTGCACGGTCGCCCGGATGACGGGATGCCGGGCACCGTCCCCGGGCTCGGTGTAGACGCCCGGCACGGCGCTGACACCGCCGGCGGTCACCCGGGCCGCCGAGACCTTGAAGGCCGAACCGGAGGCGGCCACCGAGGTGGCCAGCGCACCGCTCGCCGTGGCCGCCAGCACCGCGCCCGCGGCCAGCAGCGCGGGCGTCAGCAACAGCCAGAACCGCCCCCAACGCCGCCGCGCCCCCACCACGCCCACCCCCATGTCACGTCACCAGGCCAGCATTCCCGTGCGTACGCCCACCCATCCGCCTCAACAGGCGCATTCCGTCCAGCCCGCGCCCGCACAGCGCGCCGCGCGCTCTGCCCCGCAGGAGTCCCGGGCTCGGTTCGGGGCCGTGCGGGGCGACGGATACGGTGGGGCTCCGGGTGGACAGGCCGTCCGTCCATGGCCGGGCGCCTGTCAGGAGGCGCTTCCTTGCGATTTCCCCAACTCGGGCCGGGCGAGCTGCTGGAGGTGCTCCAGGCGCGGCTGGCCGCCGCGCGCGGCACCCGCACCGGCAGACCGAGATGCCGCCACCGTCCGGCAGCCGCACGTCCAGCACCGCCACGTCGGGGCGCAGGGCGGGCTCCCGGGTCCTGGTCCACCACGCCTACCGCTCCCTGTCGACGGTGTGCGCACGCCGCACACCCATCCGATCATCATCCACCGAACCGGGGCCCCGCCATGGGCCGAACGGCCCCGGACGCCTCTCACCGCCCGCGAGCCGGCACCGTCAGCACCGCCGCTCCGGTGACGCGGCCGGCCGCCAGGTCCGCGAGGGCGTCGTCGGCCCGGCTCATCGGATACGGCTGCACATGCACCACCGGGCGGTGCCGGGCCGCCTCGGCCAGATAGGCGCGGCCGTCGGCACGGGTGTTGGCGGTGACGCTGCGCAGGGTGCGCTCCTGGAAGAGGTGCCGGCGGTACGTCAGCGCCGGGATGCCGGTGAGGTGGATGCCGGCCACCGCCAGGGTGCCGCCCCGGTCGAGCGCCTCCAGGGCCACCGGCACGAGGTCGCCGGCCGGGGCGAAGAGGATCGCCGCGTCGAGCAGTTCGGGCGGTGCGTCATGGGCACCGCCCGCGGAGGCGGCACCCAGCTCCAGGGCCAGCCGCCGCGCCTCGGCGTCCCGGGTGAGCACATGGACGGTGGCGCCCCGGGCGATCGCCAGTTGCGTGGTCAGGTGGGCGGAGGCACCGAAGCCGTAGACGCCGAGCCTTCCGCCGGGCGGCAGCTCGGCGCGCTCCAGCGCGCGGTAGCCGATGATGCCCGCGCACAGCAGCGGCGCGAGCTCCTCGTCCGGCGGTCCTTCCGGCAGGTGGTAGGCGAAGCGGGCGTCGATCACGGCGTGCTCGGCGAAGCCGCCGTGGACGTCCCAGCCGGTGTAGCGGGAGTACGGGCACAGGTTCTCCCGCCCGGCACGGCAGTAGCGGCACGTGCCGCACGTTCCCGCCAGCCAGGCGGCCCCGGCCCGGTCGCCGGGGACGAAGTCCCGCACGTCCCGCCCGGCCCGCAGGACCCGGCCGACGATCTGGTGCCCGGGGGTGCACCGGCCCCGGTGCGGCGGCAGATCTCCCTCGGCCAGGTGCAGGTCGGTGCGGCACACCCCACAGGCCCGCACCTCGATCAGCAGCCCGGCCGGCCCGGGCTCACCGAGCGGGCGCTCCACGCGGCGCAACGGATGCCGCGCGGCCGGAGCGGTGTGCTCGACCACCCAGGCCGTGGTGACCGCCGGCCCCGCGCCGGCCGGCTTCCGGCCGGGCCCCTGCCCCCCGGATCCGGTGGCCATCGCGCTCACCTCCGCTCCCCTCGCCTCCACCCTGCGCCCGGCACGGGGCCGGGGCAACGCGCGCAGGCATCCCCGCCTCGCTCCGGGCAAGGGCCGGGACGGGCCGTGACCTGCCCCGGCCGGCCCATGTGCGGGCCGCCGTGCCCTGCCACGCCGGCAGCAGCCCGGACCGACCGCGAGACCCCCGTCCCGCGCCTGTCCCGCGCGCCGGGCGCTGCGCCGGGCCCGCCGGAGCCGGACTGCCGATGGCCGGCCCCGGCGGTCCCGGTACAGACCGACACTGGAGGCAGGACCCTCGCACGGACGGAGGCGATCGCCATGGAGCGCGCACCCATCACCGCAGGACTGGACGGCTCACCCGAGAGCCTGGCCGCCGCGCACTGGGCGGCCGCCGAGGCCGACCGGCGCGGCCTGGCCCTGCGGCTGCTCCACGCCTGGATCCTGCTGGTTCCCGAACCGGAGGGCGTGCCGATCGAGCAGGACCAGGACTACTGGGCGAAGCGCATCGTCCACGCCGCGCAGGCGGAGATCCACCAGCGCTTCCCCTCCCTGGCCATCGTCGAGGACCTGGTCGCCGAGGAACCCGCCCAGGCACTGCTGCGCGCCGCGGACGAATCGGCCATGGTCGTGCTCGGCTCGCGCGGCCTGGACCGCCTCCAGAGCTTCTTCCTCGGGGACGTGGGGCTGCACGTCGCCGGAAGGGCCGGGCGCCCGGTGGTCCTCGTACGCGCCGGAGCGGCCCCCGAGGACGGCGGCGTGGTGCTGGGCGCCGGCCTCCACCGCCCCTGCGACGAGCTGTACGACTTCGCGTTCGGCGCCGCGGCCGCGCGCGGCGCGCCCCTGCGCGTCGTGCACGGGCACCCGCTTCCCGTACAGGCCTACGCCCCCTGGGGCGTGGACCCCGAGGTCGCCGGGGACCTCCTCCAGAACGCCCAGCTCGAACTGCGGGCCGTGCTGCGGCCGTGGTGCCTGGCGTACCCGGACGTGACGGTGACCGACAGCGTCCGCCTGGAGAGCCCGGCCCGCGCGGTGGTCGACGCCGCGCAGGGCGCCGCCCTCCTGGTCGTCGGGCGCCGCAGACACCGTCCGGCGCTGACACCCCGGCTGGGCCCGGTGGCCCAGGCAGGTGCGCATCACGCCCCGTGCCCCATGGCGGTGGTGCCGCACGACTGACCGCCCCTGCGCTCCCGGCCTCCCCGCCCAGCGGGGGATGTGCCCCCGCCCCGCCCTTTCACCGTTTCTCGTCCTCAAGCGCCGGACCGGCTGGGTCGTGGCGGGTGTTCAGGTGCCGGTGGCGTGTGTTCAGGTGCCGGGCGGGCCGGGTTGTGGGCCGCGTTCACCGTCCAGTGATGCCGCGAACCGCTCCGCGTACGCCCCCGCCAGGTCCCGCAGTGCCAAGCCGCAGTCGCCCGCGTAGGCGGGGCCGTGCATGAGGCCCATCGTGCGGGGCTCCAGGCCGGCCAGCCGCAGCATCGTGGGTGCGGTGGCCGCCGTCAGACACGTCGCCGCGAAGACGTCCTCGGCGGCGACGGCCGGGCCGACGATCTCCTGTTCGGTCAGCGCCGGCGCATCGCCGATCGCGGTGAACAGATCGCCGCAGAAAAGGGTCCCCGTGGTCTCCTCGTACAGCAGCCCGGCATCCCAGCCGTGCGGCATGTGCGGCGTCTCGATGCGGCGGACGCGCTTTCCCCCGAGGTCGATCACCTGGCCGTCCTGCAAGGGAAGCGGTGTGCGGTCGGACAGATCGTTCACCGACACCACGCAGCCCATCGCGCCATGCGCGACCGTCGCCCGGGGAGCCGCAGTCACCCAGGAATTCAGGGAACCGCATTCATCGGCCTCGACATGACCGAAGGTGATCCAGCGGAGCCGCTCCACGGGAATCACCCGGCTCATGGCCTCCGACACCAGCGGGAAAAGCGCCCGGTGTCCGCAATGGAAGAGCAGGGGTTCCTCGGCGTCCACCAGGAACTGATTGAACATGAAGTTCGCGTCGCTGATGAATGTCGACAGCCGGTAGATGTCCGGCGCGATTTCCGTGACCAGCGTCTCCACCAGATACCGCCCTCGCCGAGCTCCCGATTCCCGAATTGCTTTCGCTCACTGTGACGGACATTTGCACCGGACGCCGCGCGACGCGCACACGGAGAAACCCCATGGGTGGGGCTGCCCCCACCCGGGAACGGGGGCGCACCGGGTGGTGGCCGGACCCGGCCTGCCGCGACCATCGGGTCCATGGCATTCACCGGGCATCCTCCCCGAATCCACCACCGGCCGTCCTCGCTTTTGCTCACACTCGCCCTCTGCCTGGGTGCGTCCGCGGCGGCCGTGCAACCCGTCGTGGCGCAGCCCCGGACCGATGAGCCGGTGGCGTCCCTCGCGCGGGACGCCCACCCGCTGCGCACCACCGAACCCGACGGCGACCTGCGGGATCTACGGCCGCTCGGCCGCATGGTGGGCGACGCGTCGGTGGTCGGGCTGGGCGAGGCCACGCACAGTTCGCACGAGTTCTTCACCAACAAGCACCGCGTCCTGCGGTACCTCGTCCAGGAGAAGGGATTCACCGCCTTCGCCCTGGAAGCCCCGTGGAGCACCGGGCTGCGGCTCAACGAGTACGTGCTCCACGGCAAGGGTGACCTTCGGCAGATCATGAAGGAGGAGTTCCAGCGCGACTACAGCTTCTGGAACACGGCCGAGTACCGGGACCTCATCGAGTGGATGCGGACGTACAACCAGCACCACGAGAAGAAGGTCCAGTTCATGGGGGACGACATCGGCTACGCCGGGCCGCAGCCCTTCGACGAGGTGACGCGGTACGTCGCCGGGCACCACCCCGCCCTGCTGCCGCGCTTGACCGAGCTCTACCGGGAGCAGCGCCCGGCGCCCGGCACCGGCGTCGGCGACTACATGAACGCCTACTTCAAGCGGCCCCTGGCAGAGCGTCGGGACATGGCCGAACGGGCCCGCCGCGCGCTGGACCTCCTGCGCGCGCAGCGGCCGGACGGCGACCGCCGGGAGTTCGACCGGAGCGTGCAGCACGCCCGGAACATCTCGCAGGTGGCGGACGAGTACGCGTACGACCTGGGAGACCCCGGCGACATCGCCCGGGCCATGCGCCACCGCGACGAGCAGATGGCGGCCAACGTCGCGTGGTGGCAGGAGCACACGGGCGGCAAGGTCCTGCTCTCCGCGCACAACGCGCACGTCTCCTACGTCAGCGCCGACCCGGCCCGGTACCCCCGGATGCAGGGCGCCTTCCTGAGGGACCGTCTCGGCAAGCACTACGTCAACGTCCGCCTGACCTTCGACGCCGGATCGTTCAACGCGACGACCGACCCCGAGGAGTCGAAGGTGGAAGTCTGCACGGTCGGCCCGGCCGAGCCAGGCAGCAACGAACACACCCTGGACCGGGTGCCGTACCGCGACTACGTGCTCGACATGCGCACCGCTCCCGCAGCGGCCCGCACCTGGCTGAAGACGGCCCGGCCCACCAAGGACTACGGCACCGCCTTCCCGGAGCCGCTGCGCAACACCGCCCTCGCGGACTCCACCGACATCCTCATCCACCTCCACCGGGTGACGGCGGCCCGGCTCCTGAAGTGACGGCGGTACTCCCGCAGTGACACCCGGCGTTCCCGAGGCAGGACCGGCGCGGTGAAAAACCGGCGGGCGGGTGACGGCCGACGCCCGGACGGGCCGGCCGGTGGGTCTTTACGACTCGTGGTGGACGGTCGGCGGGGCCGCGCTGACGGCGTGCGCGGCCCGGGCCGGCGCGGGTCTGGGTCTCCCTGCACCTGGAAGGCGCCGCGGCCCTGCGCGCCGGGCGGCGCTCTTCGTCCACCTCGCGTCCCTCGTCCTCGGTTTCGGAGCCGTCCTGGCGGCCGACTACCACCGGCTCTGTGGATCACGGGCCGCTGCACCCTGCGGCACGCCGCCCAGCCGACCCCGGGCCTGCCGACCCCGGGCCTGCCGGCCCGGTGCGGCGCCACCGCCCTCGTCTCCCAGATCTGCTGGTGGGGCGCCGTCGTCATCGGATTCCGCAACAGCCGGCACCAGAAGACGGCCGCCCGCCCCCGGCCGGGGGCGGGCGGCCGGTGTGCCGCGTGGCCGGACTCAGCCTTCGGCGCTCTGCGCGGACTTCTCCTCGGGCGCACCCTCGGCCCCGGCCTCCTCCTCGGCTTCCTCGGCCGGAGCCTCCGCCTGGGCGGCCACGACCTGCAGAACGGCGGCGTCCTCCTCGACGGCCAGTGAGCTGCCGCGCGGCAGCGGGATGTCACCGGCGCGAATGGTGTGACCGGCCTCCAGGCCCTCGATGGACACGGTGAACGCCTCGGGGATGTGCGTGGCCTCGGCCTCCACCGGCAGGGCGTTGAGGATGTGCTCGAGCAGATTGCCGCCCGGGGCGAGCTCCCCCTCGGTGAGGACCGGCACCTCGACGGTGACCTTCTCGCCCTTCTTCACGGCGAGGAAGTCGACGTGGACGAGAAAGCCCCTGAGCGGGTCGCGCTGCACGGCCTTGGGGATCACGAGCTCGCCCTTGCCGGCGATATCCAGATTGATCAGTACGTTCGGGGTCTTGAGGGCCATCATCAGCGCGTGGCCGTCGAGCGACACGTGCTTCGGATCGGCGCCGTGACCGTAAATGACGGCAGGGACCTTGTTCTCGCGGCGGGTGCGGCGGGCCGCACCCTTGCCGAAGTCGGTACGCCTTTCGGCGCTCAGCTTTACCTCGGCCATGACGGCACTCCTCGTATGCAGACTGTCCAGTGGCCGTTACCCGGGCCCTGACAGACCTCGTACGAAGCGCGGCCGATAAAGGAAGCCGCACCCCGTGAATACGGCCTCCCTCGCCGGGCAACTCCGCGAGTGTATCCAGCCGGAGAACCGGGAAATCCCGCTGTTGAGCCATTCGGCCGAACCGTGAATTCGCGAATGCCCCACGGACGGGACGGAGTTCCGCGCGAAGACAGCCCCGCGTCACCGCGCGCCCCGCGGCCCGGCCCGGCGCGCGGGACCGGGGGCGGGCGGCGGCGAGAGGTGGACACGGAAGCCGGCGGCCTCCCCCGGCAGCCGGGGCAGCGGCTTGACACGCCAGCTGCGGGCGTACGACGGGGCCGCCCGGCCCCCGCTCACCAGGACCGCCACCGGTCGGCGCCCCGCCGCCTCCAGGAGCTGCGCCGGCGTGCTGCTGCCGTCGTGACCGCCCGTCTGCCGGGAGGCGCAGCCGGCCCGGAAGGCGATCCGCACGGCCTCGGTGCCGGTGACGACGCAGGGCGGCCGCACGCCGTGGCGGCGCAGCTCGGCGACGACGCGCTCGACCGCGACGCGGGTCCCACGGCTGCGGGACACCGCCCGGTCGAGGACCTTGTGCTGGACGGCGACATGCGCGAGCAGCGCCAGTGCGAGCACCGTTGCGCCGAGCGGCCGCACCCGTACCCGCGCTCCCTGCGTCCGCCCCGCGGTGCTCGCCGCCACCGTCAGGCAGAGCGCGACGGGCAGCGCCAGCAGCGCGTACGAGGGAAGCAGGAACCGGGGCGCGGCGTAGTCGATCAGCAGGTACGGCGCCGCCAGGGACACCGCGACGAGGACCGGCAGCGCCACCACGGGAAGGCGGCGCAGGCGGACCGCCGCCACGAGCCCGCCCGCCGTGAGCACAGGAAGGGCGAACCACCACAGTGCCGTGACCGGATGACGCCACGGCACGTCGCAGGGCCGGCACAGGGACCGCCCCTCCAGGGCGCGAACATGGTGGCCCAGAGCGAGGTGCCCGCCCCAGCCGCCCTGGATCTCACCCGCCCGGTGCAGGCGCGCGGGGAGACCGCCGTAGCGCACGTACGCCTCGATCACCCACTCCGCACCGCCGAGGACCGCACCGGCCACGAGAGCGAGGAGCACGGCCGGCCCGCGCCACGCCCGCACGCACACGGCCGCGCCCGCGAGCGGCAGCACCAGGAACAGGGCGTCACCGGGCCGCATCAGCGCGGTGAAGGCGACCGCCAGGACCAGACCGGCGAGCGCCCGGCGGTCGCCGCCCTCCCGCACCACCCGCAGGAAGCATCCCGTGGCGCACAGCGCCCCGTACGCGACCCAGAGGTTGGGCATGGCCTGCGGCCCGTAGAGCACAGTGATCCACAGGCTGCAGAACAGCGCTCCCGCCGCCGTGGGCACCGGCGCCGGAAGCAGCCGCCGCCAGACCCACAGGGACAGGAAGAGCCCACAGCCGGAGAGCACGGCCAGCCAGACGCGCAGCACCGCGGTGGAGGCCGACAGCGCGGCGACGGGCGCCACGAGAAGGGTGATGCCCCGGGCGCGGGGCGCGCTGAAGAACGCGGCGGGGGCCTGTGGCCCGACCTGGCTGACGTACACCGTCTCGTCCCAGCCCAGGCCCGTGCCGGGGACGACGAGGGCCAGCTGGACGAAGGTGTAGGCGGCGGCGAGGGCAGCGAGCCACGCAAGGGCCGGCGCGCCCGGCGCGCGGCCCGCCCGCGCGGCGGAGTCCTGCGCGTGCGGGCCGGGAGCGAGGGGAGCTGACCGCATGGGGCCACGTTCCACCGGCCGCGCCGGGCCCGCGAGGCGGGCCCGGCAGTCGGCCGAGTGCGGTGACCCGCACGAGCGGTACGGCGGCACGACCCGGAGTGCGGCGCTCCGCGGGCGGGCCTACCGGTACGGGCGCGGCTGCACCGTACGGGCCGCCATGGCGAGCGCCACCACCGATCCCACCAGGGTCCGGCCGCGGAAGACGGCGACGACGTGGGGACGAACAGCACAGCACCGCACAGCAACACCAGCACCAACACCAGCGACAGCGCACCTGACCGCATGTCCTGCTCCCGTGTCTCGTCCTGTCTGCGTTTGCCACCAGGGCGATTGACGCCTCGTCAGGAGACCGGCCGAGTGCCACGACGCAGGCGACGTTGTCGATGGCTGCGCACGCGAGGGGTGTTTCCCGGGCCCGGACGTCGTCCGGACCCGGGTCCCTCCCGCCCCGTCGGCCCGGCAGGGCCCGGCTAGCTCAGCAGGCCCTTGAGCAGGCCACTGACCTGCCCGGTCAGGCCGCGCACCACCCCGCCGAGGGAGTTGACCAGTCCCCTCACCGAGCCCGTCACGGTGGAGAGGAGACTGCCGTCTTCCACGGCACGGTCCTCCTCGCCCTCCGCCCGGGCCTGGTCCCTGGCGAGGCGGGCCGTGGCCGCGACCGCGTCGGTGGTCGCGGTGGTGAGCGCGGTGAGATCCGGCCGGGCCGCGCCCGCCTGCTGCTCCATGCCGGCCCGCGCCTTGCCGAGCATCCCCAGGTGTTCCTCGAGCGCGCCGCACCGTTCGCTGTGCGCCCGGCCCTGTTCCCGCACCGCCTTGCACTCCGCGGCGAAGGCGGCGGCCGCCTGCTTGCCGATGACGTTGGCGTCGATGGCCCGGGCCCCCTCGCCGGCGGCCTTGCGCAGTGCGGTGGGCGGGGGCACCTGCGCGGGAACGGCGGTGCGGGGCGCACCCGGCGCCGAGGACATCGTGCCGGCCGTGGCGTTGACGCCGGCCGCGCCGAGGATGAGCGCACCGCACACCGCACCGGACACGAAAAGGCTGTTTCTTCGGGAGGCACCCATGGTCCAACTCCTTCGAGCGGGGAAAGAGATCTTCCCGATCACCTTGCGGCGGGTGCCCGGGCCTCGCAATCGGAGCGCATCTGACCCCTCGCCACATTTGACCGGCGTGGTGGACCGGAGCCCTGACGGGGCGCCAGGTGCGACGGGGCGGCCGCCCCGCGCGACGGCCTGCTTTCCACTCGAAACGACGTCATCCATTTGCGCGGGACGGGTACCTAAACCGGCGTCAGGTGACGGTGGGAGGAGCCGGCGGCGGCTCACACCTCCAGGTCCGCCTCGATGCGCTTGAGCTGGTGCCGGGCCATCGCCAGGTTGGCCCGCTTGCCGTCCAGGACCAGGTAGAGGAAGAGGCCGTTGCCGCCACGGCCGGTCAGCAGCCTGATCAAGTGGTACTGCGTACCGAGGGTGATGAGGATGTCCTCGATGGTGTCCTGGAGGTTGAGCATCTCCATGGCGCGCAGCTTGGCGCGTACGACGTCCGTGTTGCCCGCGGCGGCGACGTTGAGGTCGAACGACTGGGTCCCGCCCAGGGTGCCGAGGGCCATTCCGCTGCTGTAGTCGACGAGCGCGACGCCGATGGCCCCGTCGATCGAGCCCATCGCGTCCTTGAGTGCCAATTCGGTGTTCGCCATCAGAGGTCCGCTTTCTGTCCGTGTCGGTATCGGAGTTGGTGTCGCGGTCGGTATCGGTGTCGTTTTGTCGCTAAATATCGATATGGAGAAGTCGTCCGTCACGCCTGCCGCTGGCGCTCCAGCGTGCCGTCCGCCATGGCGGCTATCCGCGTGCCGGCCCTGCGGGCCTCCAGGTTCAGCCGGCCCACATTGGCCTCGGCCGAGGCCAGGAGCGTCAGTACGCACGAGTCTCCGGCGGCGTACGTGGCCACGTAGCCGAGTTCACCGCTGACGATCAGCTCGCGGAAGCCGCCGTGGCCCACGGCGTTCGTCAGCCGGGCGCCAACTCCCAGAGCGGCGGCGGTCAGTGCGGCCACGCCGTCCGGTTCCATGCCGGTGACCAGATGCGCGATCACCAGCCCGTCGGTGCTCGCCACCATCGCACCGGTCAGATGCGGTACCCGGACACGTAACCCCTGGAGCTCGGCGAGCACCTCGGGTGCGGCGGTCATCGACTGTCTCCTTCCGGCGAACTGCCTCAGCGCACGCCTCATCATGAGATCGGTTGGATCCGGCGGGCCGGCGAGCCGGTGCACGACGCGGTCACGGGGCGTTTCAGGGTCACAGGGCCTCCAGAGCGTCGCGGATCCGGTAGAGCAGGGAGATCTCCGGGGCGGTGGTGCCGCGCGGCGGCGTACACACCGGCGGGGGGCCTGCCTCCGGGGTCCGGACCAGCCCCGCGGCCGCCAGCCGCCGGACGTCGAGGAGGGTGGCGAAGGCCGAACGCCCCAGCGCCCTGGCGATCTGCAACGGCGTACGCACCCCGTCGGCCGCGTCCAGGACGGCCCGCCGGCCGCACGTCGGCAGCCCGGTGCCGCCGCCCGGCCCGTACGGGCCGGCGCCGGCGACCGGGACGACCGGGGCCGCGTCCACCTGCGGGCACGGCCAGGCCCGTTCCAGCAGACACCGCCGACGGCGCACCTCCCGTTGCAGGACGGGCACGGGAACCGGGCGGACGGGCCCGAACCAGTGCCTGGCCTCCCTGAGGAACCGGTCCGGCACCTGCTGGGCGCCGTCGAGCGGGGACAGGACGAAGTAGGCGGCGTCGAACAGCGCGCTCGCGTGGCACAGTTCGAGCTCGCCCCTGCTCAGACGGCCGTGCTCGACGAGGAAGCTGCCGGCCCGGTAGTGCGGACCGCCCTCCTCCACCGCCTCGTCCCAGGCCTCCGGAGACAGCCGCCCCCCGGCCGTCAGCCGCCACCCCACGTCGGGCACCGCGGGGCTCTCGGCGTGCACCACGGCACCGTCGGCGAAGTAGAGCGCGCCGACGCGGCCGTGCAGGGCGCCCGTGGCGCGGTCGGCGGCGAGCCGGACCAGCGTGCTGCTCCCGCGATCCACCACCGGCGCGGCCGCGCCCGGCTCCACGCTCACCGTCGCGCTCACGTCACCACCAGCCTGGAGGTCAGGTCCTTGAGCCGGAACAGGGCCACCGCGAGATTGGCCTCGGTGCGGTCCAGCCACAGGTAGAGGAAGACACTGCTGTCGAAGGCGGTCTCCACGAAGCGGATCAGGTGGTAGCTCCCGCGCGCCGTGACGATCAGGTCCTCCACCGGCCCCGCGTCGGGTGTGGAGCGGGTGAACGCGCCGTTCTCGAAGGCGAGCCGGGCCAGCTCGGCCGCCTCCGCCGCCGAGGACTCGTGGTCGCCTTCCGGGCCGTCGCCCACCACCCCGAGAGCGAGCCCAGTGGTCCAGTCCACAAGGCTCGCGCCCCGCGCCCCGGGGATGGTCATGGCCTCGGCCAAGCACCCGTCGATACCGGTCACACGATCCTCTCCAGCCGCGCGGCAGCAGCGTCTGCCGCGACTACGTACGGGTGGCGATCACCAGTGGCATGCCCTCTGCGACGGAAGGTAACCGATAACGGTGGTGTGAGGGGAGGGAATTGGCATTTTCCTTCGGCACATGTGCCGAAGCGGTAGTGGCCGGATTCAGCGGCATTCAGCGGCATTTCAGGGTGCCCCAAGGGAGCCGCTACATCGAAGGATGTAGCGCGGTTTCATCACCACCTACGAGGCTCGTCGCGAAGCGCGCGGTGACGATGGAGAAAATCCACGAGCCTGGGAGATCGCGATGTCGGACACCGTACGGCCGGCCGTCCCCGCACCCGGCCCGGCACCGGGAACCACGCACCGCCCGGAGGCATCCGGGCAGGTCACCGGCGCGAGCGGGCGGCTGCCGCTCCTCGACGTGCTGCGGGGCACCGCCATCCTCGGCACGCTCATGACCAACGTCTGGATATTCGCCGGCCCGGGAGCCGAGGGGGGCGTCCTCTCCGGCGTCGCGGGCTCCTCGCCGCGCGAGCTGCTGTCCGCTCCCTCCCTGCCCGCGGCGGTCGAGAGCGCCTTCCGGCTGCTCGCCGACGGCAAGTTCCTGGCCATGCTCACCATCCTGTTCGGCGTCGGACTGGCCATACAGTTCACCTCCGCGGCCGAGCGGGGAGCACCGTGGCCGGGCCGGTACCGGTGGCGTGCGCTCTTCCTGTTCGCCGAGGGAACCCTGCATTTCGTCCTGGTCTTCGCCTGGGACGTCCTCATGGGCTACGCGGTCACCGCACTGCTGGTGGCCCGGCTGCTCACCCGCTCCGACCGGTTCCGCCGGAGAGTGATGTGGACCGCGGCGGGCCTGCACGTGGCGCTCATGTCCCTGCTCACCGCGGGCGCGATCGCCGCCGGCTCCGACGGCGAGGACGGGCCGGGCCGCCGGGTCGTCGAGCTCTACGCCGACGGCGGCTACCTCGGCCAAGTGGCCTTCCGCCTCCACAACGCCGTCATGCTGCGCATGGAACCGGTCCTCTCCTTCGGGCTGCTCGTCTTCCTCTTCCTCCTCGGCGTACGGCTCCTGCGCGCCGGCGCGTTCGCCCCCGGCACCACCGGGCGCCGCATCCGTGCCCGCCTGCTCGGCTGGGGCCTCGGGCTGGGCGTGCCGCTGAACGTGGCCACGGGCCTGGGCGGCGAGCACTTCTACCTGCTGGGCCGCTATGTGGCGGCCCCGGTGGTGGCCCTCGGCTACATCGGCCTGATCGGCCTGCTCACGGACCGGATGCGCGGCAGCGGGCTGCTCGTCCGGGGCCTGACCTCGGTGGGCCGCACCGCGCTCTCCTGCTACGTCACCCAGAACGTGCTGTGCATGCTCGCCTCGTACGGCATCGGCCTGGGGCTGGCCGCCCGCTTCGGCGACTCGGGCCCGTGGTGGGTGATCATCCTCTGGGCGGCGGTGTGCCTCGTCCTGATGACCGGCTCGACCCTGTGGCTGCGGCGGTTTCCCAACGGGCCGCTGGAGTCGGTACAGAAGTGGGCGCTGCGGCGCTGACACCGGGCCACGGTCAGGGGAGCAGTCGCTGCTCCTTGGCCACGGCCACCGCGCCGGCGCGGGTGTCCACGCCGAGCTTGGCGTAGATCCGGCCCAGGTGGGTCTTGACCGTGGCCTCGCTGATGAACAGCTCCCGTGCGATCTCACGATTGCCCAGGCCCCGCGCCAGCTGTCCCAGGATGTCGCGCTCGCGCCCGGTGAGCGTGCCCGCCGCGGGCCGGGTGCCGCGCATACGGGCCATCACCCGGCCGGCGACCGGCGGCGAGAGGGCGGTGCGCCCCTTGGCCGCGGCGTGGACGGCGGAGAACAGCTCCTCGGGGCGCTCGGCCTTCAGCAGGTACCCGGTGGCCCCGGCCTCGATGGCGCGCGTGACGTCCGCATCGGTGTCGTACGTGGTGAGGACCAGCACATGCGTCGCCCCGCCGGCCGCGGCGACGATGCGGCGTGTGGCCTCCGCACCGCCGATGCCCGGCCCCAGCTGAAGGTCCATCAGGACCACGTCCGGCGTCAGCTTCGCGGTCAGCGCCACCGCCTCCTCGCCGGTCCCGGCCTCCCCGACGACCTCGATGCCGGGCGCGCTCGCGAGCAGGGCCCGCAGCCCGGCCCGTACGACGGCGTGGTCGTCGCACAACAGCAGACGCACAGGGGTGGTGTTCACCGTGGCTCCGGGGAGGGGGAGTGGGGCAGGGGGACGGACACGGAGACGACGGTGCCTTCGCCGGGCGCCGACTCCACGTCCAGGCGGCCGCCGAGCGCCAGGACGCGGGCCCGCATGGCGGGGAGGCCGTGCCCGCGCACCCCGGCGGCCGGCCGCGCGGCGGCCGGGTCGAAGCCCTGCCCGTCGTCCGCGATGTCGAGGACGACCTGGTCGTCGAGGCAGGTGAGGGTGAGAGCGGCGGTGGTCGCACCGGCGTGCTCACGTACGTTGGCGAGCGCCCCCTGGGCGATGCGCAGCAGCGCCGACTCCACCGGGCCCGGCAGCGGGACGGGCTCCCCCTCCAGGTGGAAGCGCACGGTGAGTGCGCCGGTCGGCTCCCGTGCGGCCAGGGCGCGCAGGGCCTCGGCCAGCACCACACCCCGCTCCAGGTCCGGGGGCGCCAGGTCGTGGACGAAGCGGCGGGCCTCGGCGAGGTCACGGGCCGCGACGCCGGCGGCGGTACGGACATGGGCGCGGGCCGTGGCCGGATCGGCGTCCCAGACGCGGTCCGCGGCCTGCAACAGCATCTGCTGGCTGGACAGCCCCTGGGCCAGGGTGTCGTGGATCTCCATCGACAGCCGCTGCCGCTCGGCGAGGGTCCCCTCACGCCGCTCGGTCGCGGCCAGTTCCCGGCGCGTACGCAGCAGGTCGTCGATCAGCGCGCGCTGCCGGGACGCCTGCCGCTGCATATGGACGAAGACGGCGGTGGCCATTGCGGCGACGGTCGGCGGGGCGACGACGAGGTTCGGGTCGAAGCCGAAGAGGCTGATCTGAGCGCCCACGACGAAGACCGTCAGCACGCCGATCAGGACGAGCGCGGCCGGCACCGGCAGCGTGCGCAGGCCCGTGTAGACGAGGGGAATCGCACACCACGCAAAGCTCGGCGCGAGCACGACCAGCACCACCCAGGCGGCGACGACCGCACCCAGCCACAGGCGCCGGCGGGCCACGGCGGCATCGCCGAGCGCCGAACCGAGCGCGTACAGCGCGGCGAGCGCGGCACTCAGGGCGATGACCCACGGAGCGCGGGGTTCACCGGGGTGGCGGAGCAGGAAGCGGACGAGGGACGCGCCGAGGAGGAGGAAGAACGCGGCGTGCCGCACCGCGGCGAACCACCACGCGTCGGGGTCGCTGTCGCGTTCGTGGGCCGGGGCCCGGGCGGCCGGGGCCTGTGGCGGGGGGCTGTGCACGGGTGTGTTCTCCTTGCCGAAACGGTGCTGCCTTCCCGTCCTAACCCCTCCCGCGCCCCTTCGCATCATCCGATCGGTTGACCCCGGTGTCCTGCGTCCTTCCCGGCCGGACCAGCCGGAACGACGACCGGCACGGGCCCCTGGCGCTTGGAGGATGGAGCCACGGCGCACGGCCCGGCGGGTCCGCCGCCCCCGTGTCGCCGTCCCGCAGCCCACTGGTCAAGGAGTCACCGTGAAGAGCCCGCAGAAGTTCCCCGTCCGTGCCCGGGTGCTGACCGTCGCCGCGGCGGCCGTCATCGGCGCCGGCACCTTCGGGGCCGTCTCCGCCACGGCGTCCACCGCGCCGAAGACCTTCACCGAAACGACCCATCTGACGGCCGGGTCGGCGGTCAAGGCAGCCCAGGCGGCACTCGCCGCCGCCGGGAAGGACGGGCAGAAGGTGTCCGTCGCCGTCGTCGACCGCAACGGCAACACCGTCGTGACCCTGCGGGGGGACGGCGCGGGCCCGCAGTCGTACGAGTCCGCCCAGCGCAAGGCCTTCACGGCGGTCTCCTGGAACGCCCCGACCTCCGAGCTGGTCAAGCGCCTTCAGCAGGCGCCGAACCTGAAGGACATCCCCGGCACCCTCTTCCTCCCCGGCGGCGCCCCCGTCCGGACCGAGGGAGCCCCGGTCGCCGGCATCGGCGTGGCGGGCGCCCCGAGCGGCGACCTGGACGAGAAGTACGCCCGGGCGGGCGTGGTCGCGCTCGGCTGATCACGCGGGCCCGCCGGGCCGCCGCACCTTCCGCGGCCGGCACCGGTGGCGACGTGCGGCCGGACGTGCGCGCGGGGGCCGGCAGGACGTCATTGTCCTGCCGGCCCCCGCGGCGTCCGCTCAGACGGCGATGGCGTCCCTGACCTCGCGGAACGCCGCGACCGTGCGCAGCACGTCCTCGCGGGAGTGCGCGGCGGACAGCTGGACGCGGATGCGCGCCTTGCCCTTGGGCACGACGGGATAGGAGAAGGCGATCACATAGATGCCCTTCTCCAGCAGGGCCGCGGCCATCCGGGCGGCCTCGGCCGCATCACCGATCATCACCGGGCTGATGGCGTGCTCGCCGGGCAGGACATCGAAGCCCGCCGCGGTCATCTCGGTGCGGAACAGCGCGGTGTTCTCCCGCAGCCGCGCCCGGCGGTCGCCCGACTCCGTCAGCAGGTCGAGCACGCGCAGCGAGGCACCGACGATCGAGGGCGCGAGGGAGTTGGAGAAGAGGTACGGGCGGGAGCGCTGGCGCAGCAGCTCGACGATCTCGGCGCGGGCGGCGACGTAGCCGCCGCTGGCGCCGCCGAGCGCCTTGCCGAGGGTGCCGGTGATGATGTCGACCCGCTCGGTCACCCCGAAGAGCTCGGGCGTGCCGCGGCCCTCCTCGCCCACGAAGCCGACGGCGTGCGAGTCGTCGACCATCACCAGGGCGCCGTAGCGCTCGGCCAGGTCGCAGATCTCGTCCAGGGGGGCGATGTAGCCGTCCATGGAGAACACGCCGTCGGTGACGATCAGCTTGTGGCGGGCGCCCGCCGCCTCCTTCAGGCACCGCTCCAGGTCGGCCATGTCGCGGTTGCGGTAACGGAAGCGGGCCGCCTTCGACAGGCGGATGCCGTCGATGATGCTGGCGTGGTTGAGCTCGTCGGAGATCACCGCGTCGTCGGCGCCGAGCAGCGTCTCGAAGACACCGCCGTTGGCGTCGAAGCACGAGCTGTAGAGGATCGTGTCCTCGGTGCCGAGGAACCGCGAGATCTTCTCCTCGAGCTCCTTGTGCGGGGCCTGGGTGCCGCAGATGAAGCGGACCGAGGCCATGCCGAAGCCCCACTCGTCCAGCGCCTGCTTGGCGGCGGCGATCACCTCGGGGTGGTCGGCGAGGTCGAGGTAGTTGTTGGAGCAGAAGTTCACGACCTTGCCGTCGCCGACGCTGATCGCGGCGGACTGCGGGCTGGTGATCACTCGCTCGGACTTGTACAGGCCGGCGTCGCGGATGCCCTGCAGCTCGGTGCGCAGGTGCTCGCGCATGCTGTCGAACACGGGGTGACTCCTCGTCGTGTGGGTCTGCGTCAGGGGGTGGTCGGCCGGGTCCAGTCGATGACGACCTTCCCGCACTGGCCGGAGCGGGCGGTGGCGAACGCCTCGGCGTGCTGCTCGAACCCGAACCGGTGCGTTATCACCGGGGAGATGTCGAGGCCGCTGCGCAGCAGGACCGACATCGCGTACCAGGTCTCGTACATCTCGCGGCCGTAGATGCCGCGCAGGGTCAGCATGCGGGTCACCAGGGTGGCCATGTCGATGCTCACGTCACCGGTGGGAAGGCCGAGGGCGGCGATGCGGCCACCGGGCGACATGGTGGCGATCATGTCCTGGAGTGCGTCGGCGCGGCCGGACATCTCCATGCCGATGTCGAAGCCCTCGGTCATGCCGAGCTCCGGCATGACGTCGGCGATGCGGCGGCTGCTGACGTCGAGGGCGACGGTGGCGCCCATCTTCCGCGCGAGGGCGAGCCGGTAGGGGCTGACGTCCGTGATGACGGTGGAGCGCGCTCCGGCGTGCTCGGCGACGGCGGCGGCCATCATGCCGATGGGCCCGGCGCCGGTGATCAGCACGTCCTCGTTGAGGACGGGGAAGGCGAGGGCGGTGTGCACGGCGTTGCCGAACGGGTCGAAGATCGCCGCCACGTCGATGTCGATCTCGTGCCGGTGCACCCAGACGTTCGACTCGGGCAGGACCACGTACTCGGCGAAGGCGCCGTCGGTGTGGACGCCGAGGCCGACCGTGCGGATGCACAGGTGACGCCGGCCGGCCATGCAGTTGCGGCACGTGCCGCAGACGAGGTGGCCCTCGCCGCTGACCGTGTCGCCGGTCTTCACGCCGGTGACGCCCGGGCCCGTCGCCATGACCTCGCCGGCGAACTCGTGGCCCAGCACGAGGGGAGCGCGGACCACGCGGGCCGCCCAGGCGTCCCAGCTGTCGATGTGCAGGTCGGTTCCGCAGATGCCGGTGCGCAGCACCTTGATCAGGACCTGCCCGGGTCCGGCCTCGGGGGTCGGCACCTCGGTCAGCTCCAGACCGGGTCCGGCGGTGGTCTTTACCAATGCCCTCATGGGGGATCACTTTGAACTTCCGGAGCTGTGAAGTCCATCGACATTTTTCCATATGGCTTGTGAAGCTCTGCTTCACGATCTGGGATAATGGACAGGTGATCGACCCCCGCCGCCTCCGGGTGCTGCGTGCCCTCGCCGACCACGGCACCGTCACCGCGGCCGCCCATGCCCTGTACCTGTCGCCCTCGGCCGTCTCCCAGCAGCTGGCCGCCCTGGAGGCGGAGACCGGCCACGCCCTGCTGGAACGCCGTGGCCGCACCGTCCGGCTCACCGCCGCCGGTACCGTCCTCGCCCGGCACGCCACCGAGATATCCGCACAGCTGGAGCGGGCCGAGGCGGACCTGGCCGCGTGCTCGACGGGCCTGGTGGGCGAGGTGGCCGTGGCCGCCTTCGCGACCTCCATCACCGAGGTCGTCGCCCCGGCCGTCGCCGCCCTGCGGCAACGGGCACCGCAGGTCCGCGTCAGGGTCAAGGACGCCGAGGGGCATGCGAGCGTGCGCCTGCTCATCGACGGCGATGTCGACATCGCCGTCGCCGTCGAGCACCGCGACACCCTCTCCTCCGGCAAGGGGCAGCTGCTGTACGCCCCGCTGTACGCCGAACCCTTCGACGCCGTCCTTCCCCCCGGCCACCGGCTGGCCGACGCGCCGGAAGTGAACCTCGCGGACCTGCGCGACGACCTGTGGATCACCCCCTGGCCCGGCAACCCCGTCCACGAGGCCGTGCTGCGCGCCTGCGAGGAGGCCCGCTTCCAGCCCCGCGTGGAGTGCCTTTCGGACGACTTCTCCGCCGTCTGCGCCCTGGTCGCCGTCGGTGCCGGCGTCGCCCTCGTACCGCGTTCGGCGCTCCACGGCATCCGCCCGGCCCTCACCCCCGCCGTGCGGGCCGTGAGCGGACCGGGTCCCACCCGGCGGGTCTTCACCGCGGTCCGCCGGGGCAGCGAAGGACACCCCCTGCTGCGGCTCGCCCTCGCCGAGCTCCGCGACCGGGCCGCCGCCCTCACCGGCTGAGGGCGCCTGCCCGGCCGGCGCGGTTTTCCGGCAGGGCCGGAAACGACGCCGGGTTCGTTCGCGGGGGCGAGCCGCGCGGGGCACGATGGTCGCGGCCCCGGGCGCGGCCGGCTCCGCAGCGAGCACCGAGGCCGCCGCCCCCGGCCGCCCGGCCCCGGTACCCACCACCCTGGAGCACCCATGATCTTCATCGTCGTCAAGTTCACCGTCCGCCCCGAGCGGAGCGAGGAGTGGCTCGACCTCGTCAAGGACTTCACCCGGGCCACCCGCGACGAGCCGGGCAACGTCTTCTACGAGTGGTCACGCAGCGTCGAGAATCCCCACGAGTTCGTCCTCGTCGAGGCCTTCGCGTCCGCCGGGGCGGGCGAGGCGCACGTCAACTCCGAGCACTTCAAGACCGCCATGGCCTGGATGCCCGACGTGATCGCCGAGACGCCCCGGATCATCAACGTCGAGGTGCCCGGCACCGGCTGGTCGGCGATGGCGGAGCTCTCGCCGCGCCGCTAGCACGGCGCCGTGTCCGCCGCGCGACCGCGCGGTGGACACGGCGTACGCCGCCTGCCGGCCTGCCGTCAGTCGACCCGCACATCCTCCACACCCAGGTACATCACCTTCGGCCGGGCGGGGTTGAAGGCGATGGCCGAGATGCCGTCGTACGCGTTGTGGGTCGTGGCGACCTTGCCCGTCGCCGCGTCGAGCCGGAAGAGGTCGGTGCCGTAGTTCTGGAAGTAGGTGCCGTACTCGAAATAGAGCACATCGGCGTCGGAGGGGCTCGGTGCCAGCAGGGTGCCGTTGGTGAGCTTGGTGGCCGCGGTGTCGTCGACGACCTTGACGAACGTTCGGCCGCCGTCGGCCGAACGGTAGAGGTGGCGCCCCTCCGAGCCGGAGCCCGGCGCGGCCTCCGCGAGGTCGATGCCCAGCGCGTAGACCACCGAGGAACGGGCGGGCGAGACGACCGCCTTGAAGAGGTTCGCCGGGCCGTCCGGGGTGCTCGACAGACCGGTGGAGGCCGTCCACGTGGCTCCGCCGTCGGTGGTCACCGCCCCGCCGCGCGCCATGCCGCCCGCGACGGCGTGGCCGAGGTCGGCGGGGTCGAAGGCCACGGAGTACAGGCTGGCCCCGCTCCCGAACGCCCGGGTGCCCACCGGCTTCCAGCTCGCCCCGCCGTCCACCGAGTCGTACAGCTGCCCGTCGTTGCCGGCCAGGCGCACATGGCCGGGCCGCGTCCGGTCGGTGCCCACGCCCACGATGCCGGCCGTGGGGGCGGAGAGCCGGGTGACGGTGTGGCCGTCCACCCGGGCGAGGTAACTGCCGCTCGTCTCCCAGGCGAAGGCACGCCCGCCGGGGGCGGCGGTCAGCCGGGTGGAGCCGCTGCCGAGCGTCGCGAGCCGCGTCCAGGTGCAGCCGGCGTCGGTCGAGCGCTGCAGTTCGCTGTTGCGGGTGGCGAGCAGCGTGTTGGGAGTGTCCAGGGCGGCCAGGCCGTGGGTGTAGCTGACCGGCTTCAGGGTCCCGGTCGTGGGCGTCAGGCTCGCGCCGTCGTCCGTGGTGAAGGTGACCCCTCCGTCGCCGGTGACCCGGGTGCAGGACGGTGCTGTCCAGGCGGCGGCGTCCGCGGCGACGGCGGCGGGCGACTGGGCAAGGACGAAGGCTGCGGCCGCCGCGGTGACGGCTGAACCGGTTCGCTTCACGATCTCTCCCTTGTGGGGCACGGACACGAGGTCACTGATGATCAAGTTCTAGCCCGTCGGACCTTCGGCCCATAACGCGCTCCAGCGCCAATCGTGCTGTCCGGAAACCAGCTTGACGAAAAAAATCAAGCAAGAGCGCGTTGTTGTCGCATATTTGTCAGAACGTGCGCAGCACGGAACCCAGGACACGCTCCGCCGGGAAGTAGCCCACCTGACGGGAGTCGTAGCTGTGCTCGCGGTTGTCCCCCAGCAGGACGACCATGCCCGCCGGCACACGTGCGCCGGGGCCGCCCGCCGAGGCCGAAACGGTGCCGGGCGGGACGGGATCCCCCGGTACCGCCGCCACTCTCTTGATGACCCACTGCCGCTCGTAGACGGCCGGAGCACCGGCGCGCCGGCCCAGCGGCGGCTCGTACCACGGTGACCGGAACGGCGGCCTCTCCACGACCACCACCTCGCCCTTGGCGGCCTGCGCGCCGCGGCGGACGAGCACACGGTCACCGTCGCGGTACGCGGGCTCCATGCTCCTGCCGTCGACGGTCACCGCGACGAGCCTGCGCCCGGCGATCACGGCCAGCAGGAGGCCCAGCCCCAGGAGCAGGGCCCCGGCAGCACAGAGCGCCCCGCCGGTCGCGGCGCCGGCCGCGAGCAGCGCGGCCGCGGCGCCGCCCAGCAGCGCGGTGGCCGCCAGCAGCGCCAGCCGCAGGAACAGCGAACGGCGGGCCCGGTGCCGGGCCCGGTCCAGGGCGGTCTCGGCCCGCAGGGCGGAGGCGTCCGCAGTGGTGTCGGAGGTCATCGCACATCCTTCAGTGCCGATTGCGCTTCGGGCCCGGAGCCGGCCCGGTAGCCGGATGCCTGCAGGGTGAACAGCCGCGCGTACTCCCCGCCGGCCGTCATCAGCGCGGCGTGGTCCCCCTGTTCGATGACGCGTCCTTCGGACAGCACGACAATGAGGCCGACGTCGCGCAGCGCTCCCAGGCGGTGGGAGATCAGCAGGCTGGTCCGCCCGGCCCGGTGGCGCCGCAGAGAGCTGTGGATCTCGTACTCGGCCGCCGCGTCGAGCCCGGCCGACGGCTCGTCCAGGATCATCAGCTCACGCCGGTCGCGTACGAACGCGCGGGCCAGCGCGAGCCGCTGGCACTGCCCGCCCGAGAGCAGGACGCCGGTCGCGGGGTCGTCCTTGTCGGACTCCATGAAGAACATCCTCGACAGCAGCGTGTCGTATCCCTGGGGGAGCCCGGCGAGTTTGTCGTGGATGCCGGCCCGGCCGGCCGCGGCCCGGATCCGCCCGGGGTCGCCGAGCGCGCCGAGATCGCCCTGGGCGATGTTCTCCGCCGCGGTCATGTCGTAGTCCATGTAGTCCTGGAACACGGCGCTGATGTTCCGCCGCAGCTCCGCGACGTCCACGTCGCGGATGTCCACCCCGTCCCAGAGGATCGCGCCCCGGGTGGGGTCGTAGAAGCGGCAGAGCAGCTTCACGAGCGTGGACTTGCCGGACCCGTTCAGCCCCACGAGCCCGACCGACGTGCCGTACGGGACGAACAGGTCCACGCCCCGCAGCACCCAGGGATGGCCGGGGGAGTAGCGGAACCACACGTCGCGCAGCTCGATGCCGCGCCGCAGCCGGGGCAGCGCCACGGGCGCCGCCGCCGTGGGCAGCTCGGGTCCCGCGCCGACGACGGCCACGTAGTGGTCGAAGAGCAGCAGCGCCTGGTGCACGCCGGCCACGTCGTTGGCCAGCGAGGTGAGCGCTCCCTGTACGCCGACCACCGCGGCGATGAACACCGCGACGTCACCGGGGGTGAGCTCGCCCGCGCGCGCGGCACCCACCGCCCACAGCAGGCCCGCCCCCGAGGCCACGGCGGCCGGCAACCCGAGCCCGGCCTGCACCCGCACCTCGCGCAGATCCATGGCGCGGCGCGCCCTGTTGGCGGTGCGCCGGTCGGCCAGCATGCGCCCCCGCAGAAAGGCGCCGGTGCCGAAGAGCCGGATCTCCTTGGCCGCCTCCACGCTCGTGAGCAGCCCCTGGTAGAAGAACTCGCGCCGTTCGGCCGGGCCGATGTCCCAGATCGTGCGGGCCCGCCGCCGCGACAGCGCGACCTCGGCGACGAGCGTGGGGGCGCCGGCGACCAGCACCAGCACCGTCATCAGTGGGCTGATCAGGGACAGGGTCCCGACGAACCCCCCGATGGTGAACGTGGAGCGCAGGACGCCGAGGACGCCGTCGACGGCCTGCCCGGAGGGCGGCGAGGCGACGTCCGTCTGCTGGGCCAGCCGCAGCCGGTCCAGGAAGCGCGGGTTCTCGAACCGCCCCAGCCCTACGAACGCGTCCACGGCCGTGAACAGCCGGTCCTGGGCGTACAGCCCGACCCTGCGGTCCAACTCCGTCCGCAGATAGCGCACGACGTGCGGGGCGAGCGCCGCGACCACACCGGTGACCACCAGGGCGACGGTAGGCAGCAGCAGTTCCGCCCTGCCGCCCCCGGCGACGATCCTGTCGATGACCAGCTTGGTGGACCACGCGGTGGCGACCGGCAGCACACCGGTGGCCAGCGCGGGCACCGCATACAGCACCAGCGTGCCGGGCGCGGCCCGGGCGACCAGCCTGCCCGCGAGCAGGGCCCGGCGCAGCGCGCCGCAGGCGGCTCCGTCGGTCACGCGCTCGCTCATACGGAGGCGACGGCAGGCCGGTCCACGTCGACCTGATCGGCCATGACCAGCAGGCGGCCGTCGGTGGTCCGGTTGACCTTCAGCACCACGGGATACGCCATCACTTTGAAGGCTTCGCCCATCACCCCGCTCGCGTCCTCGGCCGTCACCCGGGCCACCGGGCTCAGGGCCGCGACCATGGGGGCACTCTCGTCGCCCTCACCGACCACCGTGGCGATGACCCGGCCGCGCCCGCCGGGCACCGACCGGGCGTACTCCACGAACTTCGGCAGCTTCTCCTTGCAGGGCCCGCAGGTGGTGGAGAAGAACGCGACCACGGTCTCGGTGTCGATCATCTCGTCGGTCACCGCCTCACCGTCCACCGTCCTCGCCGAGAACGACCCGACCTCCTCCCCGGTGGTCAAGGACGCCTGGTCGCCTTTGCGGGAGAGCAGTTCGGTGTGCTCGCGGAGCCGTTTGATGACGCCGACGGTGAGAAGGAGGTCCAGCGAGCACAGGAGCCCGACCAGGATGAGAGCGGCGATCACGATGGACACGGCAGTCTCCATTCTCTTCTCATCGCGGACCGCGCGTGGTGACGGCCGCGGATGTGGTGTCGAGGGACTGGAACAGCCCGAGGATGTCGTCGAGTACGGCGACGAGCCCGCCCAGCAGCAGCCCCGCGAGGGCCGCCAGCACCAGGCCGGCCGTGCTCACCTGACCGGTCGCCCGCGTGGTCGCCGCCCCCGCCGCGGCCACGGCGGCGAGCAGCATGTTGCGCACGACGTGGCGGATTCCCAGGGGCACCGACGAGGTGCCGAAGCACCGGCAGGACGTGTGCGTGCCCCGGCCGGCCACCACCGCGACCGCCCCCGCGAAGGCGACGAGCAACCCCGCCGCGACGACGAATCCGAGGGCGGCCACAGGCGCCGACGGCACCGCGAGCAGAACGCAGACGATACATTCGGCCGCCACGACGAGAGCGGCCAGCGGCCGGACGACGACGGCGGAGAACAACCGCATCCCCGCAAGGGAATCCGCGAAGGCTCCAAAGGAACGCGAGCCCGCCAGCTTGGTGGCGGCCGAGATCAGAAACATCCCTCCGATCAGAGCGCGAATCCCTATCTCCGCGTACGGCACCGGCTCTCCTCCGCTTGCTGTTCTCCGGACGAACGACCGGGGAACACCGGCAGGCGGAAGGCGCCCGTAACCGGACACCACCCAACCGGTGTTCCCCTCTGAGCGCACGAAAGCCGCCTGCCGGCGGCTTGCTACGAACTCAGCACTTGGGACAGCTCTTCCAACAGTTGATCGAGCCGCAGTACGTGTTCACGCAGCAGGCGCTGCGCGCACACTGCCAGCAGGAGTTGAAGCACTGGCAGGCCTGCACGGCCGCCGCCGCCTCGACCTTGGGCACGAACAGGCCCAGCAGCCTGCTGCTCATCGATTCGAGCCTCTTGGACATTCACGCACTCCTTCTCGAGGGAAGTGGTGCCCGCTCGCACGTCGCTGAGGAGCGGGCGAGGGAAAACGTCACTGAGCTTCGGTCCGCTCTCTCTCCGGGCGGACAAGGGGAGTTTCATGCCGTAACTCGGAATGCTGCTACATGCATTCCGGTCAAGGTGGGCGGGAAGGGCGTATCCCGGCCTTGTGGGCCTGTTCCGGCCGATGGTGGGGAGTCGTGGCTGCCGGCCCGTCCGGCACAAGTGCCGGACCACTCATCCGATCGGGTAGTATTCATCCCGCGCCGCTAGCTCAGTTGGTCAGAGCGGCTGACTCTTAATCAGCAGGTCCGGGGTTCGAGTCCCTGGCGGCGCACTGACAGGCGAAGGCCCCCACCGCATGGTGGGGGCCTTCGTCGTGCGGCGGCCGCGGCCACCGCACGACGCCGCGTCAGACGCGCATCTCCGGCGGGAAGCCGGTCCAGCGGAGCTCTTCGGGCAGGTGCCGCATGTCGTTGTAGAAGAGCACGGAAGACGGCCGGCCCGGCGCGTACCGGATGACCGTCAGTGCTGCGTTGCAGTGGTTGAGGCCCAGCCAGCGCCACTTCGGGGCGTCCTGCGCCGCCCGCACGAACCAGCCGATGAGGAAGTTGTGGGTGACGACCAGCTCATGACGCGGCTCGTTGCCCTGAACCGGGCCGCTGAACGACGCCAGCGCCTCGCGTGCCAGCTCCGGCCCGCGTTTAAAAAGTTCCTCCTCCGCGAACCGGGCCACATAGCTCATGAGATAGTCGGCCGAATCCGGCGGCAATTCCTCCGCCTTCGGCGCATAAGGGACGTAGTCCCCGGCGGCTTCCGAGACGTGCAAGGGAACGCCGTCGAGCCGGTCGCCGATCAGCCGGGCCGTCTGCTCCGCCCTCGGCAGCGGGCTGTGGTGCACCGCCGAGAGGGGAACGCCCCGCAGCCGCTCGCCGAGCAGCGCGGCCTGGCGGCGGCCGTCGTCCGTCAGCCCGCTGTGGTCCGGCAGGGCCTCACCGTGCCGGGCCAGGTACAGATAGCGAGCGGCTGTTCCCGTCATGCGCGAAACACTCCCCTTGGCGTCGTCGATCTTGTCCGTACTGTCGGGGGACGCCGCCGTCCGCGCGGCGGTTCCGCGACGGGCGGCACGGCCGCCAAGACGCTCACGACGGACGCAACAGCGTCGCGAGGCGCGTGCCGGAGGTGCCGAGGCCCGTGGGAGCGCCCAGCGGCGGTGCGGCGGCGGCGGGCACCGCCGGCGGGGCGGCGTGGCGCAGCAGGTCCGCTTCCCCGTACCGTCGGCAGTCGCGGTGCCAGGTGAGGATTCCGGACATCCAGTTCCTGAGTTCCTCGGCGTACCCCTCCAGGGTCGCGCGTGCTTCCGCGTCGAGGCCGTATTCCTCGAAGAGCGCCGGCAGTTGCGTGTCTGTGACGTGCTGGAACTCCCGCATCCGGGACTGCATCAGGTCGCTGACGATGCCCAGCGCCTCGGTGCGGCCGCAATGGAAGAAGTTCTCGACGACGAGGACGGCATTGTGCACCTCGCCCTCGAACTCGATTTCCTTCTGGTAGGAGAAAATGTCGTTGATCATGCAGGCGTAGTCGGCTGCCGCGTTCTCCATGGCCTGGACGGGCCGGGACCGGTACACCTCCGGCGGCACGGTCCTGCCGTGGCCGATGCGGGAGAGGCTCATGGTGAGATCCGAGCCGAAGGTCCTGCGGCGCATCTCGATGTAGTCGACCGGTTCGGGAATGCGGTTCAGCCTCTGGTTCGCCAGCTCCCACAGCCAGCTGTCGAGCATGACTTCGATGGCGGTGCGGAAGGTACGCCGGGCGTCCTCGCTCATCGGGCCGGCCGTACGGGCCCACAGATCGCCGAGGCCGCGCTCCAGCGCGTTGAGCGGGGGCGGCGTGGCGCCCGCGTCCAGCGGCATGAACTCCAGGAGCCGCTTGTTGCAGGCCGTCGCACCGGCCGGATCGGGGTTGCGCCCGAAGAGGGCGGGGTACAGGTCGTCGCCGTACGTGCCCCAGGTGAGCCAGTCGCTGCCCAGGTCGACCTCCTCGGCGGTGCCGTCCGGGTGCAGACCGGCGGCACACAGGGGGAAGTCGTAGTCCCGGAGCTTCTCCTCGGTCCACAGCCCGGAGACGGCCAGGCCGGGGATGGGCTCCAGGAACCCCATCCGGTGCCCCCACTCGATGTTGTGCCGGCGGGCGGCGTCCAGGTGGGGGCTCAGCCGGCTCTCGAAGGGCATGCGGAAGTCGGGGCGCGGCAGCGGGCCCACGCGCTGGAAGGGCACATGGGTGAAGCTGCGCAGCCGCGCCGGCACCGACGCCAGGATCGACGGCACCAGGCGCGCCGCCGACGTGCCCAGCCCGAGCGGGCCGCCCAGCAGGGCGTCCGCCACGGGGGAGGAGCCGCGGGAGGCCCCGTTCATATAGCGGCTGGAGCGCAGGTGCCACTCGTGGCCGCCCGACTGCCAGTCCTGCAGGCCCTTGACGTAGGCGAAGATGTCGGCGCGGGCGGCCGGGCCCAGGCCGTGCTCGGCGAAGAGGGGCTCCAGCTCCGTGAGGGCGGTGTGCTCGAACTGCTGGAGGCGGGAGGTGAGGAGGTCGTTGACGGAGTCGGCGGCCTGCTGGGTGTCGCAGCCCAGGAACCGCTCCAGGACCAGCACGGCGTTGGCGAGTTCACCCTCGGCCTGGATCTCGCGCTGGTAGGAGAAGAGGTCGTTGCGCAGGTGCACCCCGTCGGAGAAGGTGTCCTTCAGTACCTGCATCGGCCGGCTCGCCGCGATGCCGCCGGGGACCTCGGCGCCCGCGGCCAGTTCGACCAGATTGGCGGACCACGGAGCACCGCCGACCTTGCGGCGCATCTCGATGTACTCGACGGGGTTGGCGACCCGTCCCTCATTGATGTTGGACAGCTCCCACAGGGACTCCTCCAGCAGGTGCCAGGTGCTCTGCCGGAAGCGCCGGCGCCAGTCCTGCGACATCGACGGAACGGTGCGGGCCCACAGGTCGGCCAGTCCCGCCTCGACCTGGTTGACGGGCTCCTCGACGGGGACGGCCGGATCCAGCGGCATGAACGCGGGCAGCCGGTCGAGGTACTCCTTCGCGCCGCGCATGTCGCCGGTGCGCTTGAACCTGGCCAGGAAGTCGTCGTCGAAGAAGAACACCCACACGTACCAGTCGGTGATCAGGTCGAGGAGCACTCCCGAGGCGTCGGGGTGGGTGTAGGAGCACAGCAGCGCGTAGTCGTGGGAGTCGAAGTCCGGCTCCTCCCAGATGCCCGAGCCCTCGATCATCTCCATCTTCCTGGCCCATGCCTTGGAGTGTTCCCGGGCGCTTTCCAGGCGGGGATTCAGGCGCGCCGGATACGGCATGTAGAAGCGGGGAAGCTCGAAGGGGTTCGGCATCGCGTGCGCGGCCTTTCGCGGGGGGCCGGGGTGGACGGGGAACGCCGAGGAACCGGCTCACGCTCGGACGATCACTTGAGCAGGCTAGGCGCCGGGCAGTGATAAGCGCCCGGGAAAGTGGGCTTATCCCTCAATGTGGTGAAGGTCGGGACCGGATGGGTTAAAAGCCGTGCGCCCGGGGCTCGTTGGGGTTCCCCGGTTCGTGACGTGGCGCAATCTCCGCGCATGTGCCCAGTGCATAAGCTGGGAGGGAGGTCGCACGGCCGCTTCGCCGGCCGCGTCCGGTGTGATGGCGTGAACTCGGACCGTACGGAGGGGGATTCCTCGATGGAGACCACGGAGACCACGGAGACCGTGGAGATAACCACGCGGGAGGAGCTGGCGGAGCTGCTCGGTCGGCCGAATGCGCGTGCGGCGGGCAAGGTGCGTACGCGGCTGGAGGAAGAGGACAAGCAGTGGCTGTCCCAGTCGCCGTTCTGCGTGGTGTCGACGGCTGCGGCGGACGGCAGTTGCGACGCCTCCCCGAAGGGCGATCCCTCCGGCAGCTTCACGCTCGTCCTCGACGACACCACCATCGCGGTGCCGGAACGGCCGGGCAACCGGCGGGCCGACGGCTTCCACAACGTGCTCGACAACCCGCACGTCGGCCTGCTGTACCTGATCCCGGGGCGCGGCGACACCCTGCGCATCAACGGCCGGGCCCGGCTGGTCCGGGACGCGCCGTTCTTCGACCGGATGACGGTCAAGGGGCACCGCCCCCGGGTCGTCCTCCTCGTCGACATCGAGGAGGTCTTCTTCCACTGCTCCAAGGCGTTCCTGCGCTCGGCCCTGTGGAAGCCGGAGACCTGGAATCCCGGGGCGATGCCCTCGCGGGCCCGTATCGCGCAGGCCCTGGAGCCGACCGGGCAGACTCTGGAGGAGCTGGAGCGCCACTACGGTCCACGGTACGCGGAGGGGCTCTACACCTGAAAAGTGGTCGTTCCACTCCTTTTCGTGTCGAGTGTCGCCGATCGTCGTTGGACAGGTCATGAAAAATCCCATCATGAATCGCGTCACAGCGGGATCGGTCCTTCTCGCGGCCTGCGGCCTGGCCTCGCTCGCCGACCCCGCTCACGCGGCGGGCGGCGACGGCCTCGGCGCCTCTGCCCTGTCCGGCCGCGTCGCCCGCCTGGCCTACCTCGCCGAGCCGGTCGACCGGGCGGCCTCCGTGCTCAAGAGCGAGCTGCCGCAGGAAGCGACCGGCCAGGTCTACCTCCGGTAACCGCTGTCCGCAGCCCGACCGACCCCTGACGCCCCCGCGGCCCGCACCGACTCGTGCCGGCCGAGGGGGCGTCCGTTTGCCACGTGGCTGGATATCCCCCTAAGGTCCGTCCGTTCCGATATTTGATCTTGGGGGAAATCAGTGTCTGTCCAGCCGTCCACGTCGTCACGGCGCATCACGAGGACCACCGTGCTCAGTTGGGCCGTCTCGATCGTCTGCAACGTCGTCCTGCCGATCGTGACGTACAACCAGCTGCGGGACGCGGGCTGGAGCGAGTTCTCCGCCCTTGCCCTGTCGGGAGTCTGGCCTCTGGTCGATACGGCGGTGTACCTGGCCTGGCACCGGCGGATCGACGAGTTCGCAGTGATCACCTTCATCTTCATGATGCTCACCCTGGCCGTCACCGCCGTCGGGCCGCACTCGACGCGGCTGCTGCTGGTGAAGGACTCGGCCGTCACCGGCCTGTTCGGCCTGGTCTGCCTGGCGACGCTCGCCGCCCCTCGCCCGCTGATGTTCTACTTCGGCCGCAAGTTCGGCACCGACGGGACCAAGGAAGGCCTGGCGCGCTGGAACGCCCTGTGGGAGCAGCAGGCCGGTTTCCGGCGCACGATGCGCAGGATCACCATGGTGTGGGGGCTGGGCTACGTCGCCGAGGCGCTGGTACGGATCGGGCTGTCCTACGCCCTGCCGACGGACGCAATGCTCGGCGTGAACTCGGTGCTCTCCTACGGCGCCCCGGCTCTCCTGATCGCCTGGACCATCAGCTACTCCAAGCGGGCCCGCGCCCGGGGCGCGGCCGCAGAGGCCGCCCGCACCGCCCAGGCCCCTTCAGCGGCCGAGCCGGTCACCGCCGCGTAGGACGCCTTCCGCCGGCCGGTCCGCAGGGGCGGCCGCGGGAACGCCGTACGGCCGTGGTCCGGCCGGGACTGCGGCAGGCAGAACAGGACCGTCACCGCGCAGGGCGAGGACGCCCGCCACCCCGACGGCCAGCCATACCGCCCGTACGGGCGTGCCGCTGCGGGCGCCGACCCGCCACCACCACCGGTCTCCCTCCTTCCCCAGCGGCGCCCCCCGAGCCGGTCCGCCATGTAGTAGAGGGCGCCGCTCGTGGGGTAGGCGCTGGTCACCTCGGCGAGAGCGGTGGCGACGAACAGCGCCATCGCCCCGACCAGGAGCCAGCCCCACATCATCACCGCAGGGCCGCCGGTCCTCAGCCCGAAGCCGTAGAGGGTCATGCACCCGGACAGCACGGAGATCACGGAGAAGGAGATGGCGAAGTTGCCCATCGTCCCCATGCGCCGGGCCAATTGGGGCCGGTAGCCGAGCCTGCGCAGTAAGTCCTCGTCCGCCGAGGCTCCGAGGGGGAAGCGGTGCGTGACCGTCCGGGCTGCGGCACAGGGAGACCTCCGGGTCAGGGGTGGCGTCGTTCTCCGCAGGAGCCTGCCCCGGGCCCGAGGGCCCGATGCGCGCGGCCTGCCGGCGGCGGGGCCGGCCGGTGAGGGGCTGTTCGGCGCAAGAGCACCGAATGGGACGTGCTCCTTCCGGATCCGGTCATGTCCTGAGCGTTTTCGTCAAGGATTTGTATGCTTCACCCAGTACGGTGGCGGTGTTCACCAAGAGTTTCCTCAGCGTCCCGCGACTGTCCGGGCGCACCGAGGGAGGAAGCGATGGAATCCGTGCGACACCTTGCCGCCCACCTGGTACTCGACCTCGCCGCCGTGTGTCTGCTGACGTTCGCGGTCTACTATCCGCGGCACCGGCGCCGCGACCTGGTCCCCGCCTACCTCTCCCTGAACGTCGCGCTGTTCACGATCGTGGCGGCGCTCGCCGAGGTCGGCGGCAACGGCGGCATGGCCCTCGGCTTCGGTCTCTTCGGGGTACTGTCGATCATCAGGCTGCGCTCCGACGCCGTCCAGCACGAAGAGGTCGCCTACTACTTCACCACCCTGGTCCTGGGCCTGATCTGCGGCCTGCCGCATCTCGCCGTCGCCCTGGCCACGGCGCTCAGCGCGATCATGCTGCTGGTGGTGTACGGGGCCGATCACCCCAAGCTGTTCGCCCGCTCGCGCCGTACGCTGGTCACGCTCGACACCGTGCACGCCGACCCGTCCGCACTGCGCGCGGACCTCGCCCGGCGGCTGGGCGAGCCCCTGAACTGGACGGTCATGGAGGTCGACTACGTACGGGACCTGACGGTCGTCGACGTGCGCTACCGCGAGCCGCGGCCCGGACCGGTGATCCCCGGCGGGCAGGCCGGCCGTGTGTCCCGGGACAACCCGGCCTGGGAGACGGTATGAGCGCCCCCGCACCCCACCCGGCCACCATGCCCGCCGCCGTGCCCGCCGCCAGGGCCCTGGCCGGCCACCCGGCACCCGCCCCGGCCGTCCAGGCCATCGCCCGGGCCGCCGGCGCCGCCGAGCCCGTATCGCTCGCCGAGGTCAACGCACGCGCCGAGCTGCTCGCCCGCTTCGACCGCAGTTACCTCGTCCCGGCCGACACCTTCACCCGCCTGGCCGCACTCCTGACGGACCCGCACCGCCCCGGCGGCCCCTTCCGGGCCCTGACCATCGGCCAACGGAACACCTTCCGGTACCACTCCGTCTACTACGACACCCCCGCCCTGCGCTCCTTCCACGACCACCGCCAGGGCCGCCGACTGCGCTTCAAGATCCGCGAACGGCTCTACGAGGACACCGGCGAGCGGCAGTTCGAGATCAAGCTCAAGGGCCGCCGCGGCGACACCGTCAAGCACCGCCGCCCCCTGACCGGCGACGACACCCCACTGGACGCGCGCTGCCGCGCCTTCCTGGCCGCCACCCTGCACCAGGCCTACGGCATCGGCGCCCCGCAGAACCTGCACCCCTCCCTCGGCACCGACTACCTCCGGGCGACCCTGGTCGCCGACGGCGAGCGCATCACCTGCGACGCGGGCCTGGTCTGCACCGACCTGCGCACCGGCCGGACCGTGCGCGGTCACGGCGGCCTCGTACTGGTGGAGACCAAGAGCACCGGCCGCCTCACCGAGGCGGACCGGCTGCTCCACACCCACGGAGTGCGGCCCGCCGACTTCACCAAATACTGCGGCGCCTACGCCGCGCTGCGCCCCGCCCTGCCGGCCAACCGCTGGCGCCGTGCCGCACACCGGGCCTTCGCCGGCGTCAGCTGACCCCCTGGGCCCGCAGGAAGCGCCGCAGGCGCTGCAGCGGCCAGGTGTTGATGACGTCGTCCTTCGTCAGCCAGCCGCGCTGCGCGGTGCCCACGCCGTAGCGCATGTACGGCAGGTGCGTGGTGGAGTGGGCGTCGGTGTTCACGGCGAACTTCACGCCGTAGCGCTTGGCGCGCAGGATGTCCTCGTCGCACAGATCGAGGCGCTCGGGGTGTGCGTTGATCTCCAGGGCGGTGCCGGTCCGGGCGCAGGCTTCGAAGACCGCGTCGAAGTCGGCGTCGATGCCGGGCCGCTTGCCGATCAGCCGGGTGGTGGGGTGGCCGATGACGGCCACGTACGGGTTCTCGCAGGCGCGCACGAGCCGGCGGGTCAGCTCTTCCCGGCTCTGGTTGAAGTGGGAGTGGATGGAGGCGACGCACAGGTCGAAGCCTGCGAGGAATTCGTCGGGCCAGTCCACCTCGCCGTCCGGTCCGATGTTGAGTTCGGTGCCGTGCAGCAGGCGCATCCTGCCGTGCTTGCCGTCCAGCGCCCGCACCCGCTCGCGCTGGGCGAGCATCTTCTCGTCGGTCATCCGCTGCATGTAGAGGTTGGGGGCGTGGTCGGTGACGGCGTAGTAGGTGTAGCCGCGGGCGGCAGCGGCGGTGACCATGTCGTCGAGGGAGGCGAGGCCGTCGGTGAGGTCGGTGTGAGTGTGCAGGTCGCCACGGATGTCGCTCTCCTCGACCAGCTCCGGGAGCTCGTCGCGCAGACCGGCGGCGATCTCGCCGCGGTCCTCACGCAGTGCCGGGGGGATCCACGGGAGGCCGAGGCGGGCGTAGACCTCCTCCTCCGTCCTGGACACGATCTTCTTGCCGCTCTCGGCGTGGAACAGGCCGTACTCCGACAGCTTGAGCTTCTGGCGTACGGCGATCTCGCGCACCCGGATGTTGTGCGCCTTGGAACCGGTGAAGTACAGCAGGCCCGCTCCCCAGGAGTCCGGCGGCAGGACCCGCAGGTCGACCTGCAGGCCCTTGGTGGTGCGGATGGAGGTCTTCTTCTCCCCGTGCGCGATGACCTCGGCGGTGTACGGGAGACTGCTGAAGGCCTCCATGAACGGGCCGGAACGGGCGGCGGCGACGAGGACGTCGATGTCCCCGATGGTCTCCCGCATGCGGCGCAGTGAGCCGGCGTACGCGCAGCCCTCGCACCCGCTCACCGACGACAGCTCGCGGACCACCTGTTCCGCGACGCCCATGGCGCTGCTGAGGAGGATGCGGCCGCCGGCCTTCTGCATGAGGGCGATGCCGTGGAGGATGTTCGCCTCGGTCTTCTCACCGAAGCCCTTCAGGTCGCGCAGCCGCTCCTCGTGGATGGCGTCGAGCAGCTCCTCCACGGAGGAGACGCGCAGTTCCTCGTAGAGGGTCATCGCCTTCCTGGGCCCGAGCGTGGGAATGGTGATCAGCTCCCGGACCCCGGCCGGAACGGCCGCCCTGACCTCCTCCAGGGTGGAGACACGGCCGGTGCGCAGGTATTCCGCGACCTTCTCGGCGATCGACCTGCCCACGTTGGGGATGTCCCGCAGTCCCTTGGTGTCGAGCTTCGAGACGTCGGTGGGGTGCCCGCCGATCGCGCGGGCGGCCTTCTCGTAGGCGCGGGCCTTGAAGGCGTCACCACCGGTGATCGCGACGAGATCGGCGTACTCCTGGAGGAGCGCCTCGACCTCCTCATTGGGCCGGACCATGGACCAAGCGTGCCACGGGGGCGCCGGTGTCACACTCCGGGCCGGTCCGGCGGTGCGCCGGACGGCTTGCAGGTCCCCCGCGGCCGCCGGGCGTGAGCCGGCCGGCCCGCAGCGGTGGGGTGCGGATGTCCTCCCCGGATTCCTTCCCCTGGTTCCTTCCCCCCGGTTTCCTCCCCCGACGGCGAGGCGAAGCGCGTTCCCCCGCGACGCGCCTCGTCCGTCGTCAGATTCTCACCTGTGTTCCGACCCCGTGACAGGCCGGGTTCATTCCTGATGAGGTACTTCAGGAACACCGACTTCCTGTAATTGGGGGCCGGGAGACGGGCAGATCACCGCATATGTGGCGATGCGGATGGCCGGGCAGGGAGAAAGGGGAGCGGTGGACAGCAAGAGGGCGTTGAAGGAGCTGCTGGAGGCTCAGCGCGCGCGGATCGATCCGATGGAGGTGGGGTGGCCGCGGCGTACCGGGCGGGGGCGCAGTGCGCGAGGGCTGTCCCAGGCCCAGGTGGCACAGTTGCTGTACAAGACGGAGCGCTGGTACGGGGAGT
The DNA here is from genome assembly GCF_040638465.1 of Streptomyces sp. NPDC026206. NCBI lineage: Bacteria > Bacillati > Actinomycetota > Actinomycetes > Kitasatosporales > Streptomycetaceae > Streptomyces > Streptomyces sp. NPDC026206. The sequence goes on along the minus strand of NZ_JBEZYL010000011.1, from coordinate 107,351 downwards.
TCGAGCGAGGAAACCTCTCGGCTCCGGCGCCGGAGATGCTCGACGAAGTGGCCAGGGTGCTGCGCATGTCCGAGCACCAGCGCAGCGCGCTCTATCACTACGCCCTCGGGTACGAGCCGCCGACGCCCTCCGACCCGCAGGCCGGCAACCGGGTCAATGGGGCCTGGCAGCGTGCGGTGGACGCCGTCACCGGCCACGCGGCGTACATCACCGATCCCGCGTGGAACCTCCTGGCCTGCAACGACATGTTCGTCCGGATGTTTCCCCGGGCCGAGGGCGACCCGCCGCGGGTACCCGAGCAGAACGTGATGCGGTACATGCTGCTGAACGAGGAGGCGCGCGAGCTGATCCTGCTGAACTGGGCGGAGCAGTGGGCGGAGCCGGTGACCGGCGCGTTCCGCGCCGCCCTGGCAGCCCACCCGGACAACGCGGACCTGCAGCAGCTGGAAGCGGAGGTGATGGCCGACCCGCACGCGGGGCCGGTCTACGGCCGCGGCGGCGTCGCCCACATCCACCCCGACGGTGACCGGCGCTCGATGCGTCACTGGGGCTACCCCACCGCGCCGGCGGGCCAGGTCACCATGTGCATGGCCCGGCCCTACAGCTCCCCGGGGGCGCGCTTCACCATCCTGCTGTTCGAGCCCGACCCGTGACGGGGCCGGGGTGCGGTCCGAGGGGCGGCTGTCAGTGGCCCCTGCCATGCTGAGTTCCGATCGACGGCACCACGCCGGAACCGAGCGCACCTGTCGAGGAGCTGACCCATGCTGACATCCACGCACGTCCCCGGCGGGCCGAACTGGCTCGATCTCGGCACGCCCGACATCGACGCGGCCGTCTCCTTCTACCGAGGCATTTTCGGATGGGAGTTCGAGTCCGCCGGGCCGGACGCCGGTGGCTACGGCTTCTTCCGTGTGGACGGCCGGACCGTCGGGGCCGTCGGGCCCCTGACGGAGGAGGGGGCCGGCTCCGCCTGGACCGTGTACTTCCGCACCACGGACGCCGACGCCACGGCGAAGGCCGTGGAGCAGGCGGGCGGCGCGGTGCGCTTTGGACCGTTCGACGTCTTCTCGGCCGGACGGATGGCCGGCTTCACGGACCCGGCCGGGGCGCGGTTCGCCGTCTGGCAGCCGGGTGACGTCCAGGGTCTGGACCTGGTCAACGCCCCCGGGTCCGTCAGCTGGATCGAGCTCTACACCACCGACGCCACCGCGGCGAAGGACTTCTACCGCACGGTCTTCTCCTGGGAGACACGGGACATGCCGATGGGTGAGGAGCTCGTCTACACCGTCGCCGGACCGGCCGGCGGCGGTGTGGAGAGCATGCACGGCGGCATCATGCAGCTGCCCGCGGAGAATCTGGCGGCGGGCTCGGGATCCGAATGGCATCCGTACTTCGAGGTCGTGGACTGCGACGCCACGGTGGCCGCCGCCGCGGAGCGGGGCGCCACGCTCATCATCCCCGCCGTGGACGCACCGGGCATCGGCCGCCTGGCCATGCTCCTCGACCCGTTCGGGGCCCCGTTCGCCGTGATCACCAGCGCGCCGGTGTGAGAGAGCCGGAACAGGAGCAGCCGTGCCGGTGAGGAGGCGTCAAAAAGCTGGCTGGCAGCGGCGGTCGCGGTGCGTCGCCCCAAGATGGCGATCTTATGTCAACTGCTTGCCAAACCCTCCCGTGACCTGCGCGAACTCGGTACCGTCCCCTTCAGCTGCGATCGCCGTCCGATCGCGATGACAGCATGCCGGGCAGTCACCACCGTGGCCGCCCGTACCGGAAAGGGACCTCCGTGCGCGCACACTTCCGCCGCAGAGCGATATCGGCTCTCATCACGACCGCCGTCGCCACCCCCGTACTGCTCGCCGCTGCCGCCCCCGCAGACGCGCGGCCGACGACCTCGGCCGAGCAGCGCGGCAAGGCCGAACGGCTCGCCAAGAAGCTGGTCAAGGCGTCCTCCGGGAAGAGCGCCTACCGTCACCTGGAGGAGCTCCAGGAGATCGCCGACGAAGAGGGCGGCAACCGCGCCGCCGGCACGGCCGGGCACAAGGCGTCCACCGAGTACGTCTACCGCCTGCTGAAGAAGGCCGGTTACGACGTCTCGTACCAGAACTTCGACTTCTACGAGTCCCGGACCGTGCGCGAGAAGCTGAGCGTCGTCTCCCCGGAGCCGCGGGAGATCAACGTCGCGGCCTACAAGTTCAGCAAGACCTCGCCCACGGGCGGCCTCGTGGCGCCCCTCGCCGCCGCCCGCGTGGACGCCACGCCGGGCTGCGAGCTCGACGACTACGCCTCCGGCACCTTCACCGGCAAGATCGCGCTGGTCAAGCGTGGCAGCTGCTCCTTCCAGCAGAAGGAGGAGGTGGCCGCGAAGGCGGGCGCGATCGGCCTGATCCTCTACAACCACTCGGGCAACGAGCCGGCGCACGGCACGGTCGGCGCCCCGGCCAACGCCCACATCCCCGCCGGCGGTATATCGCTCGCCGACGGCGAGGCGCTGGCCGCGCAGGTCGCCAGGGGCGAGACCAAGGTCAACCTGGACGTGAGCACCGAGGCACTCAAGCGCCAGACGCGCAACGTGATCGCCGAGACCCGCGGCGGCAGTGCCGACCACGTGGTGTCCCTCGGCAGCCACCTCGACTCGGTGCCCGCGGGCCCGGGCATCAACGACAACGGCTCCGGGTCCGCCGGCCTGCTGGAGGTGGCGCTGAGGCTCGCCGAGCAGATCCGCAAGCCCGGTCAGCAGCCCACCAACAAGGTGCGGTTCGCCTGGTGGTCCGGTGAGGAGCTGGGCCTGCTCGGCTCGGAGCACTACGTCTCCCAGCTCAGCGAGAAGCAGCGCAAGCAGATCGCCCTCTACCTCAACTTCGACATGATCGCCTCCCCGAACCCGGTCGAGTTCGTCTACGACGGCGACGACTCCGACCACCAGGGCGAGGGCCCCGGCCCGCAGGGTTCCGCGCAGATCGAGCGGCTGATCAACGGATACCTGGACCGCAAGGGCGCGCCGCACGAGGGCACCGACTTCGACGGCCGTTCCGACTACGGCCCGTTCATCAAGGCCGGCATCCCGGCGGGCGGCACGTTCACCGGCGCCGAGGGCATCAAGACCAAGGAGCAGGCGGCGCGGTTCGGCGGCACGGCGGGAACCGCGTACGACCCCAACTACCACGGTGCCGGTGACAATCTGTCGAACCTGGACCTGAAGGTGTTCGACACCAACATCGACGTCATCGCGCACGCGGTCGGCACGTACGCCCACGATCTGAGCTCGCTGAGCCAGCCGGCCAAGAACTGACCGCGGGTCACTGCCGGGGGCGGTTGTGCCAGGCGGTGTAGACGCCGGTGACGGCCGCCGCGTACTCGGTCAGGGCGGCCGGAGTGGCGTGGCCGACGAGGATGAGCGTCATGCAGGCGGCCATGGTGACCACGAAGGCGAACATGTCGGGGAGGTCGGTGTTCATGCCCGGGCTTCTTTCGTCGACGTCGGCCGTGGGAGCGAGGGTTCCCGCGATAGCGGAACCATGTCGTCCGTCTGATCCGAGTCTCGGCACATGACAGGGCGTGAACCAGGGGTTGCCCGTTGCCTCGCCCCAGGAGGCGCCGGGCAACCCCTCGTGACCTGCGGCTGCATGGCCCGTGGAGCGCGGCGGGGCCCTCACGGGCACCCCGGGGCGTAGGGCACGTCCGGCAGCAGACGGCGCCAGGTGCGCTCGTCGACATCGCCCACCGCCGCGCACGTGCCGGCCAGGACCGCGTCGACGCCCAGGCTCCACCAGCGCACGGTGGCGTCCTCGCCGACGGACACCAGGGGGCCTGCGGGACCGAGGAAGGCCGCACCCCGGACCCGGCCGGTGTGCCCGGTCAGGGTGAGCAGCAGCCGCCCGTCCCGGGGGTCCCAGACGCGCACGGTGTTGTCGCGGCCGGTCGTTGCCAGCCGGGTGCCGCCGGGGTCGAAGACGGCCGAGGTGACGGGGCCCGTGTGCCCGGCCAGGGTCCGCAGCCTGCGCCCGTCGTGCGGATCCCAGAGCTTGACGGTGTAGTCGCGGCTGGCGGTGGCCAGGACCGAGCCGTCGGGGCTGACGGCCAGGCCCAGGACCGTATCGGCGTGGTCGGCCAGCCGGTGCAGCTCCCGCCCGTCGGAAGCCCGCCAGATCCGGGCGGTGTTGTCCTGGCTGCCCGTGGCGAGGGTGGCACCGTCCAGGAACAGCACCCGGTAGACGGCGTCCTCGTGCCCGGTGATGCGCTGCTCCAGCCGTGGCGTTCCGCCCGTGGTGCGCCACAGCCCCGCGGTGCCGTCCTCGCCGGCCGTGGCGAGCGATGTGGAGTCGCCGGGCCGGAAGGAGACCGAAGTGACCGCCCGGTCCTGGGCCTGCCAGCGGTGCACCGGGCGGTCCGGGGAGGCGGTGCGCCACACGGTGGCGGTGCCCTGACCGTCGCCGGCCGCGATCAGTGAGCCGTCGTGGCTGAAGGCCACCGCGCGCACCGGCTGTCCGGAGACCCGCAGGGTACGTACCGTGCGGTGGCGGGTCTCCCACAGGCGCAGCGTGCCGTCCTGCCCCGCCACGGCCAGCAGGGAACGGTCGGGGCTGAGGGCGGCGTCCAGCCACGCCGGTCCGCCCTGCGCTGCGCCGGCCGCGGCGCGCGGGGCCCACAGCCGCAGCGTGCCGTCCTCGCCGGCGCTCGCCAGGGTGCGGCCGTCGGGGGAGAAGGCGATGCCGTGCACGGGACCGAGATGGCTGGCGAGAACGGCGATCCGGCGCCGCCCGGCGAGTTCCCACACGCTCGCGGTGTCGTCCTGGCCGGCCGCGGCCAGACGGCTGCCGTCGGGGGAGAACGCGACGGCCAGGACGGAGTCCTGGAGACCTTTCAGGGCCGCCTCGCGCCCGCCGGTCGCGGTGTCCCACAGCCCGACGTCGTCGTGCCACTCACCGGTGGCGAGGTGCCGTCCGTCCGGTGAGAAGGCAAGGGAGCGGACCTGGCCCCGGTCCTTCGTGCCGATGACCCGGCTCCGCCGGGTGCGGACGTCCATCAGCCACACCCGCCCGTCCAGGCCGGCGGCGGCCACGCGGTGGCCGTCCCCGGTGACGGCCACCGCGTACAGCGGCCCCAGGCCGACGGCGAATGCCTCAGCGGTCGCCGCCGGGGCCTTCGCGGCCGCTTTGCCCGGGTGCGAGAGCCGGACCGTACCGTCCCTTCCCGCCGAGGCCAGCAGCTCCCCGTGGTCGGACAGGGCCACGGCCCGCACGGAGCCGTGGTGCGCGCCCTGTGATGCGGGAGCGGCGCGCCCCGTACCGCCGCCCCACAGCGACACCGTGCCCGCGTCGTCGCCCCACGCGGCCAGCGGGCTCTCGCGTGCGACGGCCAGCGCCCGTACCGCCGTACGGCCCTTCGCCACGACGCGCGCCCGCCGGCTCCCCGCGGCGTCCCACTGCCGCACGGTCCCGTCGGCGCCGGCCGACAGCAGCCGGCCGGCGCGCGGTTGCCACGCCACGGCGAACACCGGTCCCCGGTGCCCTGCCAGCCGCCCGGCGTACGACTGCGCCTGGGAGCTGAGCACCGCGCCGGCCGCTGCGGGCGTGTGCGCCTGCCGCCAGGCGGCGGTGGCCAGCAGCATCGAGGCCTCGGGCCGGGCGGTGCTCAGCGCGGTGGCACGGAAGGCCAGTTCGGCCGAGCGGGCCGCGCCGCGTTCGGCCACGGCCCGCAGGCCCTGATGAACCGCCACCGTACCGCCGGTCAGCGTCAGCACGAGCAGCACCGCCAGGGTCGCCAGCAGCCGGTGCAGGCGGCGGGTCCGCCGCCGCTCCGTCGCGCGTTCGCAGGCGGCGTGCTCCGCCGCGGCGTCCAGGAAGTCCTGTCCGGCATCGCCGAGTGCGCCGAGGGGGTGGGCCGCCAGGTCGCGGGCCGCGGCGAGCCGGCTGCCCCGGGGCAGCAGGGCCGGGTCGCGGCCCTCGGCGTCCCACTGCCGGGCGGCCGCGCACAGCTGCTGGCGGGCGTGCAGCGTGGCGGCGTGGGTCTCGATCCACCCGCACAGCCGCGGCCAGGCGTGCAGCACCGCTTCGTGCGCCAGGGTGACCTCGTCGGCGTCGACGGTCAGCAGCCGGGCGCGGGCGAACTCCTCCACCACCTCCAGGGCCGCCCCGGGCTCCGCGCCCGCCTGCCCCGGCAGCTGCTCGCGCGCCACCCTGCCGCGCGTGGCCCGGCCGTCCTCGTCGACGCGGACCAGGCCCAGCAGGACGGACCGGGCCGCTTCCTGACGCACCGGCGACAACCGCGCGTACGCCCGTTCGGCCGTCGCCGCCACCGCGCCGGCGATGCCGCCGGCCTCCTGGTACCCCTCGACGGTCAGCGCGCCCCCGCGGCGGCGCTGCCATGTCGCCAGCAGTGCGTGGGAGAGCAGCGGCAGGACACCGGGCCCGTACCCGTCGCAGTGCTCCTCGCCGCGGTCGCCGGCGCCCAGGTCACGCAGGATCAGCTCGACGAGCCCGGGCTCCAGGTCCAGGCCCACCGCCCGGGCCGGCCGTACGACGGCCTCGCGGATCTCCTCCGCCCGCATGGGCTCCAGCGGCAGCTGGCCGTCCCGCAGGGCGGCCGCCAGTTCGGGGAAGGCCAGGCACCTGCCGTAGAAGTCGGCGCGCATGCCGAGCACCACCAGCGCCGCGCAGCCGTCCTGGCCGCCGGCGAAGGCGGGCCCGGCCGCCAGCGCGTGCACGGCGCGGACGAACCAGGCCTGTTCGCGTGCGTCCGCGCACAGGGTGAAGACCTCTTCGAACTGGTCGACGACGAGCACCAGACGCACCGGCTCCCCGCGTCCCTGCCTGTCGCCGCCCGTCGGACCGGCGCAGTTGAGGGCCTCGTGGACGGCCTCGGCGAAGGCCCCCGGGCCGTGGTCCAGGGCCCGCCGAAGGTGTCCGGGCCCGGCGCCGCACACGCGGGCGACCTCGGTCAGCAGCGCCTCCACCGGCCGGTCGCCGGGCCGCATGGTGACCACCGGCCAGCGGCTCGATCCGCTCACCGGCAGGACGCCACGGCGCAGCGCCGGTACCAGACCCGCCTGCAGCAGCGACGACTTGCCCGTGCCCGAGGCGGCCACCACGGCGGTCGGCCCGGAGCCGTCCAGCCGCTCGGTGAGGCGGTGCACGAGCGCGGCCGTCGCCCGCTCGCGCCCGAAGAACCAGCCCGCCTCCGTGACGCCGAACGCCGCCAGGCCCCGGTACGGGCAGACCTCCAACGGCCCGCGTGCCCCGCGGCGCGCCGGTGCCGCGTCCGCCACCAGCCGTGACAGCTCTCCCGCCGCCCGTAGGACGCCCTCGCACCGCCGGGCCACCTCCGGCGACATGGGCTTCTCACCGGTCTCCACCCGGCTCAGATAGCCCTTGGTGTAGTGGACCAGGTCGGACAGCCCTGCCAGCGACATGCCCCGCGCCCGGCGGAGCCGGCGCAACTGTTCACCCGGAGCAACCGTGGGAGCGGAGGCACCGCCGCCGTCGGCCTCGTCACCACGCTGGTGCATAAATGCTGTCCTTTTTGCTGAATGGGCCAGTTGTCACAGGTTGTCCTGTCCGGGCGACGTGCCGGCCGGAAGCCATGCCCGCCGACGGCGAAACCGGTCCTTCGAGTGACCGGCGCCCCCTCGGTTGTGACCGAAGGTGACGAGTTGCTCCGTGCGGCCGCGCACGACTGGCCGCACGGCCCGGCCTCTGGTCACCTGGGAAGAGCCCGGGGACCGGGCCCGGAGGAGGATGACGATGGATATCGGTGCCCTGACCGACGCGACACTCCGTGACCTGCGCCGCCCGCGCGAGTATCCGGCGGTCTCGCTGCTGCTGCCCACCACGCGGCGCTCCCCGTACAGCGCCGAGGACTCGGTCCGGCTGCGCAACACGGTCGCGGAGGCGAAACGGCGGCTCGCCGAGGATCCGAAGGTGACCAGGGCCGCCCGGATGGACGTCGAGAGCCGGCTCGACGCGGCGGCCGCGGAGGTCGACCTCACCCACTCGGCCGACGGGCTGCTCATCCTGGCCGCCCCGGGCGAGCACCAGGTCTGGTACCTGCCGCGCTCGGTGCCCCAGCGCGTCGTGGTCGCGGACACCTTCCTCACCCGGAACCTGGTCGCCGCCCGCCTGCTGGAAGAGCCCTACTGGGCCCTGGTGCTGTCCGAGAGCGAGACCCGGCTGTGGGACGGCGCGGGGGAAAGCCTCGAACCGTTCACGGAGAACGGTTTCCCGGTGCGGCCCGAACTGCCCGACCACCAGGACGCGCTGCCCGGCCGCAACTTCGACAAGGTCGGCAACCACCCCATGACGGAGCGCGAAGAGGCCCACGTGGAGCGCGAGCGCCAGTACATGCGCAAGATCGTCGCCGCCCTCACGCCCGTGGTGGAGCGCCGGAGCAGGCCGCTGTACGTCGTGGGTCTGCGGGAGCAGATCGCGTTGTTCGAGAAGGTGTTCCCCAACCGCGGCGCGATCGCGGCCCGGATCGAGAACGGCGGAGCGGTCGGCAAGTCCGCGCACCACCTCCTCGACCTGCTGCAGCCGGCGTTCGACGAACGCCGCATGTCACGGCGCGGGGAGGTGCTGCGCCGACTGGACGACGCGCGCGGCGCGCGGCGCTACACCTCGGGGCTGGACGAGATCTGGCAGACCGTGCGCCAGGGCCGGGTGGCCCTCCTGGCGGTGGAGGACCACTACCAGGTCACCGCACGGGTCGACGGGAACGGCGGCCATCCGGTCAGGGTCGAGACGCCGGCCGAGCCCCTGGTGGCGGACCCCGCCATCCATGAGGACGTCGTGGACGAGATCGTCGAGACCGCCCTCAACAGCGGCGCGGACATCGAGTTCCTCCCGGACGACACCCTCGCCGGGGAGGACCGGGTGGCCGCTGTCCTGCGGTATTAGACGGATGCCGTGCGCGCGGCTGCGCGCGAACCCGGCTTCCGACGACCGCGGCTGTCCGCCGGCTTCCGCCGGCGGCTCGTCGCCGAGCCGGCGGAACCGGGCCCGGCCGGGCCCGGCGTCCACTTCGCCGGCGTCGTCTTCTGCCGCGGCAGCCGCGAGGGCGACGGGCCCGCCTGAGCAACCCGTCGCCGCCTGACCCGCACACCCGCCGGCCCGGGCACGGCGCCGGCGGGCGCGGACCGATGGTCTCAGTGGGTGACGACGTTGTGGGCGGGGGTCACCTGCGGCTGGACGTGGCCGAACCCGAGGTCGGAGACGACCGGGGCGAGCCGGGCGGCGAAGGCCTCGAACGCCGCGGGCGACTCCCAGACGTCCGTGACCCGCCAGCCCCCGTCGACCGGCCCGGCGGCGTGCGCCAGAAGCCCGGCCGCCCCGGGCATGTCGGCGAGGGAGCCGAATCCGCGCCCGCCGGTGAGGCGGTCGATGCAGGCGTCCTAGACGTCCTGCGTGCCTCCTTCGAGCTCGAACGTGACGATGATGGCCATCTACTGCCCGCTTTCTGTCCGTGGCGGTCCCGATGGGACATTTCCTTACCCCGCCGTGAGCGCGCGACGCGCACCGCCCACGGACTTGGGACGCATTCGGGGGTACGGCCGTACGCCCCGCACGCCGGTCCGGGCGCGCGGCCGCGCGGTGCGATGCTCCTGACCGTGGGTCAGGAGGGGCCCGTCGGTCGAGGAGCCGCCGGAGCGGTGGGTGCGGGTGCCGCGAGGATCCGGTCGGGTGATGGTCGGCGGCGTGCGCACCTCGGCCAGGGTGCGGTGGCCCTGGACGCCGGGCACGCAAAGGCGCCGGCGCGCAAGGAGGCCTCGGCCGCACGTCGGGGTGATGGCCGCGCGCCGTCATCCGGCCCGGCGGGGGATCCGGGCGGTGGCGCCGCGCGCTCAGCCCGCGTTCGCGGAGGGTGCGGGCGGCGCGGTGGCCGCGGGCCGGTCCGGTCCGAACGTCACCGCCCTCACGCGCTCGCGTGACGTCCGGTCGAGCAGAACGACCGAGGCCGCCTCCGCCACCGCCGCCGGGACGGGGCGGACCCGGGCCCGGGCTGCCGCGCCCGGAACCGCCGCGCCCTCCTCCGCCTCCGCGGACAGCGCGTGCAGGAGCCGGTCGAGCCCTCGTCGGTGCCGGGCGAAGACGCGCTCGGAGGCCCACCGGCCACGCGCCGCCTGGCCCGCCAGGGCCACGTCCGGTCCGACGTCCAGCAGCACCAGGTGCAGCTCGCGCCCCTGGCGCCCGGCGCTGCGGGCCAGCCACCGGCGCATCCACGCCCGGCTGCCGCAGTCGTGCACGAGCAGCGGCCCACCTCCGCGCACCTCCGCGCGCAGCCAGCGGAAGTGCTCCAGACGCGCCCACGGCCGGTACACCGCGTAGGGCAGGCGCTCGGGCATTACGGACTGGCAGGCGACATGGACCGCCCGGGGATCCACGGCCGCCGCGACCTCGGACGCGCTACCGGGTGCGCGGTGCGGCGCGGCCTGCGACCAGCGGCGCAACAGCGTGCTCTTGCCGCTGCCGGGCAGACCGGAGACGACCAGCACGGCACCCGCGGGATACGACAGCGTGGCGGGAACGTCGCCGTCCGCTCCGCGCAGATCCACCAGCCCCCGCGGACTCGACGCCGCCCCCGGTTCCCCGGCCGCGCCCGCCCGTGCCTGTACTGCGGCTGACCTGCCTATATCGCCCACTGCCTCTACCGTCCCCTGTCCGAACCCGACTGCCCCCCGAGCCTCGCACGAGCCGTCGGACCGGCCCCCGAGAGCCCCCTGCCGGACCGGCAGTGGGACAGCCTTGGAGACGCCGGCGTGAGCCGGCCGGTTCAGACCGTCGGTGGCCGGCTCGGGCGGGCGGGGCGCAAAGCCCGCATGGGGGCGACTTTGAGCCAGCGTCATTTTGCCAACCGTTGACACGTTCTTGGTCATCGCTTTACCGTCTGTGGAGGTGAAGCGCAGTCATGGGCGTCGCCGCACCACCCCACTCTTTTGGAGGTCCGCAATGGAGAAGCTGATCAAGAAGATGGCCCAGGACGACGTCTGGCGGGGTTGGGTCGCCGCCAACTCGGCAGGTGAGGCAGCCAAGAACGGCTGCATCAGCGTGTCCAAGTCCGGCTGCATCAGCGTGGTCAAGACCGGTTGTATCTCCTGACCCCTGCCTGATCAACCCCCGACCGAGCCGACCGGAGCGGGCCGTGCGGGCAACTTCGCACCCGCGCGGCCCACTTCGTGACGCTCTCGTCCTGCGAGCACACCTGAGGGGTGGCACATGGATGGTCAGCCGACGGCCGACATCGTCGATCAGATCAGAGACATTCCGGTCTACCGCGCGTCGATCGAGCGGGGCCACTTCCCGGTACTCGAGAAACCCGAGATCGCCCGCGGCTTCCCGGACAACTGGATGACGCCCCCTCTCGCCGCGGCCCTGGCGGCGGGTGAGGCGGAGTTCGTGCTCTCCACGGGCACCCACCACGCCCGCATGCAGATCATCCGCCCCCCGTACTTCCTGCTCCACTCCTACTACCGGCTGTGGAGCGAGCACCCCGACATCTCCCACACCTGGGACGCGGGATGCCCGCGCCTGTCGCTCACCACCGTGCTGGCCACCGAACACGTGGCGCGGGTCAACGCGAAGAAGCGCGGAGTGCAGCCCGGCGCCGTCCCGGCCCTCGCCGACCGGCGGCTCGACGCGCGGACCCTCTACCTCAACCTGCGCCTCGACCCGGCGCTGTGGGAGCGGGAGGACGTCGAGCGCATGCTCGCGGAGATCCGGGCGGCCCGCGACGAGCACCCGCAGGGCCTGTACCACCTGGACTGCTCCGGCTATCACCTGGCGCATCTGGTCCGCAAAGCCGGCGACTGGGGCCTGTGGGAGGAGTTCCCGCAGCCCGCCAGCATCATCCACGCCTACGAGTACACCCCCGTCAACGTCCACGGCTATCTGCGGGAGCACTTCGACTGCCCGGTCGTCGACCTCTTCGGCAGCACCGAACTCGGCTACCTCTACTACAGCGACCGCGACGGCCGGTACCGGCCCTACCTCGACAAGATGAGCGTCGAACTGATCCCGGTCGCCCCGGGCAGCCGGATCCACAGCCTCATCGTCACCAGCGTCCGGAACCCGTACATGCCCCTGATCCGGTACCGCTCGGGAGACTGCGTCCGCACGCTGGACGGCACGCCCGACCCCACCGGGATCGCGAGGTTCTGCGGTCGTGAGAAGGAACTGCTCGCCACGCAGGACGGCCCCGTCGCGCAGGCCGACCTCGACGACCTCGTCAGCGCCGTCTCCCCGCGCGTCTTCGTCCACCAGCTGTGCGTCACGGGCGGCACGAAGGCCGAGCTGCGGTACGTGACCTTCGACGACACCCCCCTCGGGCCCCATGCCGCCGCGGCACTGGAGAAGAGCATCGGCGAACTGACCGGCCGCGCGTGCAGGGTCGAGCACCGTACGCACATCCCCATAGGGAAGTCCGGGAAGTACGCCTGGCTCGCCGGAGACCTCTGACCATCCCGACGGAAGAACCCCATGACCACACAGCCGCACCTGTCCGCCGACGACCTCAAGGCCCTGCTCGGCGAAGCCCTCCACGCCGAGGTGGTGACGCACTTCACCGCGAAGACCGGCGCGGCGCCGGACCGCGTCGGGCGCCAGGTCACCGAATGCCTGCGCTACCTCTACCTCGTCTCCCGTCACCAGGACCGGCTCGGCGGCCTCTTCCTCCCCGTCGAGCAGGACATCGACGAGATATGGCACTACCTGATCCTGCAGACGCGCGAGTACCGGGCCCTGTGCGAGGAACGGCTGCCGGGCCGGTTCTTCATCCACCACCGCAGCATCGCCTACGAGGACTACCAGCAGGAGCCGGGCCGGGAGCAGGCGCTCGAGGAGGCCCTGCGCTGGATACCGCTGTACGTACGGGAGTTCGGCCCGTTCGACGAGGGCGCGCTGCCGCACTGGACGATCGTGCGCTTCCTGCACGAGCGGATGAACATGTCGTTGCGGGACATCGCGGCACTCGAACCGCTCGGTGCCGCGTAGCCCGTCGCCCGTGCCGCCACGCAGGGCATGGCCGACGTCGGCATCGCGATCGCTGGTGCCACCGGCAGCATGGCATCGGGCATGGTCGTCGCGTCGGGCGGCTGTCCGGTCCTCGCGCTGGGCGGCGGAAATCCTGGCGCTGGTGATCGTGCCCGTCATCGCCTTGGGCGGCCGCCCCCGATGACGGTCACGACACCGGGGCCGGGGACACCCGGCCCGGCTCTATTGATCACTGGCCGCGGGCCGCGTCCCAGGCCGCGTTGGTCCCGAAGTACGAGTCGTACAGCTCCTGCACTTCCAGGAGGCTCTCCGGCGGCACCTTCCCGTACCGGATGCGTTCCAGGTGGCGGAAGTACTCGAAGCGCTCGACGCCCGGGGTGATGATGACGAGCATCTCGGCGGTCTCCCCGGGCGCGGCGGCGAAGGCATGCTGCTGGCCCGGCGGGACGATCACCATGTCGCCCTGCTCGGCGGTGACGATCCGGTCGTCCGCGAGCAGCTGGGCCGTCCCGTCCAGGACGTAGAACATCTCGGCCGACCGGTCGTGGTGGTGGGGGCGGGCGCCGTTGGCGCCCTTGCCGAGGGTCACGCGCATGCTGGAGAGCGCACCGCCGGAGGCGCTGCTGTCCACCAGCAGCTGGATGGAGAGCTCCGCCCCCGGCCGGGTGATCTCGGCGTCGGCGGCACGGACGACAACGGAATCGTCGAAGTCAGGAATGAACAGGGACACATCGGGCTCCTTGCGTTCTCCGGCAGAGGAGATCAAGTAGAAACCATGGAGGATTGCCGGACGCCGACGGGTGGGCCGAATCCGTCCGTTCACCCGAGGTACGCGACAACACCCGTGAGGGAGGGAGGCCGGCCTCTCTCATGCGGGTCTCATGCGGGTCTCACGCGGGCGCGCGGTCCAAGACGGTCGTTCGGCCCGCACGGGAGGTCATTTCTCGTAGTTGGTGAGGACACAGCCGGGCACGAGCGCCTTCTCCAGGCGGTAGCCCTGGGGTGCGCTGAAGCCGCTCTCGCAGTTGAGGTGGAGGAACTGCTGCTGGTAGAGGCCGTGGCGGTCGTGCTTGCTGTTGGTCTCCACCGCGATGTTCTGCCCGACGAGGACCTTGCTCGCGGTCGCCTTGACGCGGCCGTCGTCCTGAAGGTCCTTCAGCTGGGCGGCCTTCGCCTCGGCCTGGAACGTCGCCATGTCGTCCACCGTGTCGAGCCACGCCAGGTCGTGGGCGCGCTGGGCGCCGGCCGGGTAGCCGCACATTCCGCGCTCGCGGACGCCCCAGGCCCGCGGGTCGCCCTCGACGGCGGGCAGGTAGTCGATGGAGCTCACCGACACATCCGCGGGGTCGGTGGTGAACTTCGTGCAGTCGACGCTGGAGCGGACGAGTTCCTTCAGCTCGGTCAGGCTGCCGGCGCTCGGCAGGCCGAGGCCGGTGGCGTCCGGAGTATGCCGGCCGCCGGGCTGCCCGGACGGGCCGGACTGCGCGTCACCGCCCGGCTGCTGGTGGTTGACGCTGCCCGAGCCGTCCTCGCTCGCGACGAAGTCGCTGAGGACGCAGCCCTCGACGAGCGCCTTCTCCTTCTTGTACCCCTGCGGCACCGCGAACGTGGGGTTGCAGGTGAGGATGCGCAGGCCCGAACGGGCAAGGGCGAGAGCGGACTTGGTCGCCGTCGGGGTGACCACGAAGTCCTTGCCGACGAAGACCCGGCTGAAGAGCCCGGGAGTCGGCTCCTGGGCGAAGCCGTCCATGATGTGCTTCTTGTAGCGGGTCTGGAACTCCTTCATGTCCGAGGTGCGGTACACGACGAGTTCCCCGTGTTCACGCGGGTCGCTGCACACCCCGCGCTCGGTCACCGACCACTCACCGACGGAGGTGAGGGCGGGTGAGGGAAGCCGCTTGTCGCCGGGGTCGGTGCCCATGCTCTCGCAGGACGCGTACCGCTGTACGTACTTCTGGGCCTCGGCCAGGGACGCCGCCGAGGGCGGGCCCTGCGGGACAGAGGGAGTGGCACTGCCCGCCGGGGTCGCGCCGGCCTTGTCCTGCGCTCCCTGCCCCTTGCCACCCTCGCACGCGGTGAGCGTGACCAGGGTGCCGAGCAGGGTGATGGCGGCGAATATCCGCTTGGTGTGCATGCGTTGCTTTCGTCGATGAGGGGCCCGTGAGTGACGTGTGCATGCTAGTGGCGTCGTGTCCTCCACCACCGTCCGGGCCATGGGGGCAGGGGCCGGCCGGCCCTGTCATCCCGCCGCCCGAAGGGCCGTCAGGCCCGGCCGGCGGTCGCCGCAACGAGGGAGCACAAGGAGATCCAGCCCGTGAACACCCCCCGGGACAACGACTACTACACGCTGCTGGCGCGTCCGGACGCACGAGCCCTGCCTGCCCACCGGGCGCATCCACCACGACCCGGTGCCGGGTACGGGCGAAGGACGGTGCCGTTAACCGGCCGGGTCCGCCGCCCTCGGGGCGGTCCGGGCCCCTGGCGGACGGCCCGGTCCCCCCGGCCGCGGTCAGGCGCGCCCGGCCGGTTCGGCGTCGCCCGCCGTGGTGTCGTCGGCCTCGGCGGCCAGGTGGTGACCGACGCTGACGACGCCGTCCACGCTCTGGCACAGCTGGACCAGGACCGGGACCAGGCTCCTGCGCCGCACGGAGCCGCTCAGCCGCACCTGGCCGTTGTTCACCTCGACGCCGACGGCCGAGGGCGGCTCGCGCAGGGTGCGCACGAGCACGTCCTCGATGATCTCCTCGCGGATGGCGCGGTCGGTGCGCAGGAAGACGCGCAGCAGATCGCCGCGGCTGACGAGGCCCACCAGACGGCCCGTGCCGTCCACGACCGGCAGCCGCTTCACCCGGTGTTCCTCCATGGCGCGGGCCGCCTCCACCACGCTCCACTCGGGCCGGGCGCAGATGGCCGGGCTGGTCATCAGGCCCTCGGCGGTCGTCGCCGCGTGCTTGGCGCCGGCCAGGGGGCCCTGCGGGTCCAGCTCGAACAGGCCGGCCGGATCCGGCTGTTTCGAGGCCTTCGCCAGCAGATCGGCCTCCGAGACCACGCCCACCGGCCTGTCCTCGCGATCCACCACCGGAACCGCCGTGATGTCGTGCTCCTGCAGGACATGCACGATCTCCGTGAACAGGGTGCCGCGCTGGACCCGGACGACCGAGTGCGTCATCAGGTCACCAACGGTTCTGTGCTGCAACATGTCCCAGTTCCTTTCGTGCACCGGGAGGGCGGGCGCGGCGCAGCGGCCTTCCCGGAGTGCCTCCAGCCTCGCATATGGCTGCCGGGGTGCGGCGGCGGCGCACGCTCGTGATGATCGGGGTGTGCACCCCCATCCCGGCAGGACCACGAGGCTCGCCCGCGCCCTGTCCGTCGTCGCTGTGCTCTGCCTGCCGGTGACGGCGGGCGGGCAGCAGGCCGTGCGGGCCGCGGCCCTGGCGTCCCCGGCGGCGACGGCCCTGGCGGCGACGTCCCCGGCGGATGGCGGGGCGCCCCCGGGACCGGCCGCGTGGCTGTACGGCTCCGAGATCAGGCGGATCCCCACCCGGCAGCGCGAGGTCGCTCTCACCTGCAACGCCGCCTGGGACGAGGCCGGCATCCAGGAGGTCCTGCGGACCCTGCGCCGCCACCGCGTCCCGGCCACCTTCTTCCTCACCGGCCGGTTCGCCGAGAACCATCACCGTGCGGTGCGCACGATCGCCGCGCAGTGCGGCATCGCCAATCACTCGTACAGCCACCCCTACTTCACCCGCCTGTCACCGGGCGATGCGGAGCGCGAGGTGACGGCTGCCGACCGGGCCCTGCGGGAGGCCGCGGGAAGTGCCCCCCTGCCGTTCTTCCGCTTTCCCTACGGCGAGACGACGCCCCAGGGCGTCGCGCAGGTCAACTCCCTGGGATTCGCCGACATCGAGTGGACCACGGACACCAAGGGCTATCTCGGCACGGCGGGCGGCATAAGCGTGCGCAAGGCCGTCGCGCGCGTGGCCGACGTACTCGGCCCAGGAGCGATCATCCAGATGCACGTCGGGTCGGCCGACGGTTCGGGGGAAGTCCTCGACGCCCAGGCGCTGCCGCAGATCATCGACCTCATCACCGGGCAGGGATACACCGTCGTCGACCTGCGCACCCTCCTGGACCCCGACCGGCAGCCGGACTCCGTGCCCCGGCCCGGGTGACGTCGTCCGTGGCCGTCAGCCGGGATTGTCCGCGTGGGTCAGCGCCTCCCAGGCGACGAAGAGGTCGTCGGTCCCCTCGCCCCCTTTCCGCCGCTCCCGCCCGGCGACCTCCTGGGCGTCGGGTACCGCGACGCCCAGCCGGTTGACCAGATGATTGAGGACGACCTCCGTGTCGGGGCCCATCCGTGTGCTGAGCCTGCCGCCGCACAGCCAGGACGGCACGGGGTCACCCAGCTGGTAGCGGGCGTGGAAGGCGAGGGCCGCCCGCAGCCGTTCGCCGGTCTCGCCGTAGAGGTCGACGCCCTGGTGCCAGGCGGTCTCCGCGATGTGGGCGGTGGCCGCGAGCGAGTAGCCGACGTGCGTGAAGTTCCGGCACGTCTCCTGGGCGAGGCCGTCGACGAACCTGGTCTGCCCGAACCAGTACGCGCTCAGGCCGGCCGCGGTGGTGATGCGGCTGCCCGGGGGCCGGTGGGGCAGCGGTCCGTCGGTGCTCAGGTAGAAGTACGCCGGCACGCGGGCCCGGAAGAGGGACACGGCGGCGTCGAACGCGCCGGGGTCTTCCAGGAACACCGCGATGCCCATCGTGGCATCGGCCATGGCCAGGTCCCAGTTCCCGTTGTACTCCGGGGCGCTGCCCATGACCTGGGGCAGATAGACGGTCCGCAGCATCGTCGCGAAGCGCTGCACGCGGCTCGCCGGCCAGTCGTCGTAGGTGTGGCGCATGATCTCCGCCGCGCGGGCCCAGGACGCGCCGGCCCACGCGGCCTGCAGCCGGGCGTTGCCCTCCGTGTGCTCACGGACCACGGCCGACCACGAGTCCATGATCTGCACCGACTTGTCGGCGTGTGCCCGGTCCCCGGTGACGTACCACAGCAGCGCCTGCGTGTACGCGGCGATCGCGTCCTGCCGCTCCTCGACGCACCCCCGGCCGGGCCGGGAGCCGGGCGGGCACCGTACGACGGAGGTGGGCGCGGCCGCGTAGGAGAGCGAGCCGTACCGGCCGTCACGCATCGACCTGAACGCCGACCGCCACGGCTCGGCGCCCTCACCGGCCCGTGCGCGGACCGTCTCCAGCTGGGCCCGGCTGACCAGGACCCCGGGATGGGTGAAGCCACCGGCGGACATCAGGTGCCCGGCCGGTGCCACGTGCCGGGCCGCCGTGCCGACGGGTGCGGCGGGTGCGGCGGGTGCGGTCACCGGTGTCAGGGAGGTGAGCAGAGCGAGGAGCACGACGGTGAGGGACGTGCGTGGCCCCGCACGGAAGCGCTGCATACGGCATGGTCGGGGCAAGGCCCACCTCCGGTGCGACTACCCGCAAGCGTCACTCCCCGGCGGGGCGCCCGCATGGGGTGTTGCGCCGATCGGTGGCGAAGCCGCGCCCGCCGCGTGGCCCTCAGGTCTCCTGCCGGACGCGGACCGTCTCCAGACGGGGGTCGGCGGCGTCCGGCAGGTGCATCCCGGCGGCGGCGCCGGTGCGCAGGTATTCCAGCAGGGGTGCCGTGAGGAGCTCGCCGGGCAGCGCCGCGGGGATGCCCGGGGGATAGGGGGTCAGCATCTCCGCGGCGACGCGCCCGGCGGCCCGTTCCAGCGGCACGTCCTCGACGGGACCGAAGTAGGCTTCGCGCGGCAGGCACACCTGCTCCAGCCGCAGGTCCTGCGGGGAGGGGACACGGACGGCGGGGGCCGGCCGCAGGACGGCGGCCCGGTCGGCGAGCTCCCGCAGAGCGGTGAGCAGGGCGGCCGTGCTCTTGTCGTCGTCGGCGTGGGTGAGCTGCGCGCTGATCCGCCGGTGGTCCGCCAGGTGGAGGTCGATGTGGTGGTGCTCGCGCAGCCAGTCCGCGGCGCGGTAGCCGGTCGTACCCAGCTCGTGCAGGTCGATGACGACGGGCAGCGGGTCGAGGTCGGCCGCCAGGCCCGGCCCGGTGAAGTCGGCGCGGTCGTTGACGTGCAGTCCGTCGATGAGCTCGATCTCGGCCCGCACGGCCGCCGCCAGCTCCAGGGCACCGGTCAGCAGCTCGTGCCCGTGCAGCGCCATCTGCCGCCGCCAGCCGTCGATGCCGGCCAGGATGGGCACCGACGGGCTGGTGGTGCCCAGCAGGTCGGCGCGGGACCTGAGCGCGGCCGCCTCGATCAGGCCGCCCTGCAGGTGGAACACCGATCCCTGCTCCAGGCCGCTGCCCATCTTGTGGATGCTCGTCACACAGACGTCGGCGCCGGCGTCCATGGCCCAGGCCGGCAGGCCGGGGTGGAAGGGCAGGTGGGCGCCCCAGGCCTCGTCCACGACCAGGGGCAGCGAACGGCGGTGGCACACCTCGGCGATCGCGGCGAGAGCGGCGCAGGAGCCGTACGGCGTCGGGCTGGTGACCAGCGCCCCGCGGGCGTCGGGATGGGCCCGGAAGGCCTCCTCGAACGCCTGGGCCGCCGGCGGATGCGCGAGGTGGCGGACGGGATCCCACTGCGGTTCGACCCACACCGGGCGGATCCCGGCCAGGATCAGGCCGGAGACCACCGACTTGTGCGCGTCCCGGCCGATGAGGAGCTTCTCGTGCGGCCCCGCGACGGCGAGCATCGCCGCCTTGACCGACAGGGAGCTGCCGCACGTGGTGAAGAACGTGTGCTCCGCGTGGACCGCGTCCGCCATCAGCGCCTCCGCCCGCTTCTGTACCTGGCCCCTCGTGCGACGGTCGTCCAGGCCGCCGGATGCCAGGACGTCCGAGAGGAACGCCGCCTCACCCAGCCCGCGGCGCACTGCCGGATCGGCACCCCGTGCCTGCTTGTGCCCGGGCGGAGTGAAGGGCAGCCGTCCATGGCCGTGATAGTCGCCGAGCGCCTCCAGAAAGGGCGCCTGAGTGTGATCCATCGAAAGGTCCCTTCCACGGGAGGACACCGGGAGCCGGCCATTTCCTCCCGTACGGATGACCCGTCATGCGTGCGGGAAACGTGGACCGGGCGCCCCGGGCGCCCCCTGTTCTGCCTAATCGCGCTCGGCCCGGAGATTAGGCGGTCGGCGTGCCGGTTACCCATCAGCCGCGGTGTGGCGCGGCGGGCCCCGGGCGCGCGGCTTGACGAGGAGCGTGGTGGATGCTGTTCCGGAGACGGAAGGAGAGGGCCGGGACCAAGGCCCGCGCCGCGGCGGTGGCCGGCTTCGAGGCGCTGGACCGGCGGCTGCCCGTCGCGGAGACCGCGAAGGAACTGCTGCGCAAGGCGTTCCCCGACCACTGGTCCTACCTGCTCGGCGAATTCGCCCTCTACAGCCTGCTGGTACTCCTCGTCACCGGCTCCTACCTCACCCTCTTCTTCGACCCGAGCATGGCCCAGACCGTCTACGAGGGGGCGTACGGTCCCTTGCGGGGCCTGCGGATGTCCCAGGCGTACGCCTCCACGCTCGGTCTCAGTTTCGACGTGCGGGGCGGGCTGCTCATCCGGCAGGTGCACCACTGGGCGGCACTGGTGTTCGTCGCCGCCATCGGTGTCCATATGCTGCGCATCTTCTTCACCGGAGCCTTCCGCAGGCCGCGTGAAGCGAACTGGGCCGTCGGGGTGACGCTGTTTCTCCTGGCCCTGCTGGAGGGGTTCTGCGGCTACTCGCTGCCGGACGACCTGCTGTCCGGGACCGGAATGCGGACGGCGAACACCATCGTGATGTCCATCCCGTTCGCCGGCACCTACCTCAGTTCCTTCATCTGGCGCGGCCCGTTTCCCGGCGGTGTCATCATTCCGCGGCTGTACATCGTGCATGTGCTGTTCGTCCCCGGCGTGCTGCTGGCACTGGTCGGACTCCACCTCTTCCTGGTCGTCTATCTCAAGCACACCCATTGGGGAGCGCAGGGGAAGACCAACCGCAACGCGGTGGGACAGCCGATGTTCCCGCACTTCACCACCAAATCCACCGGCCTGCTGATGATGGTGTCGGGCGTTCTCGTCCTCCTCGGCGCCGTCGCCCAGATCAACCCGGTCTGGGCCTACGGCCCCTACCGGGCCGATCAGGTCACCACCGACGCGCAGCCCGACTGGTACGTGGGCTTCCTCGAAGGAGCCCTGCGCCTGATGCCCCCCTGGGAGAACGCCGTGGCCGGGCACACCCTGATGTGGAACGTGCTGATTCCCACGGTCGTCCTGCCCGGCCTGCTGTTCCTGATCCTGTACGCGTATCCGTTCTTCGAGAAGTGGGTGACGGGCGACCGCACCGAGCACCACCTGTGCGACCGCCCCCGCGACCGGCCCGCCCGCACCGGGCTGGGAGTGGCGGCCGTCGTCTGCTACGGCCTGCTGCTGCTGGCCGGCGGCAACGACGTGATCGCCTTCGCCTTCCGGCTCTCCGTCGACGGCCTGACCTGGATCCTGCGGGTGCTCGTCGTCGCCGGACCCGTGCTGGCGTTCTGGGTCACCAAGCGGCTCTGCCTGGCCCTGCAGGCCCGCGACCGGCGACGGCTGACGGAGGGCGAGGAGACCGGCGAAGTGGAGCAGAGCGTCTACGGAGCGCTGGGGGAGGGCCACCGGCCCCTCTCCGCGAAAGACGGCTACCGGCTGCTGGTACGCGAGGTTCCCACCCCCCTGCCCGCAGCGGAAGGCCATGCTCCGCGCCGGCGGCGGCTGCGGGTGGCGCTCAGCTCCTGGTACTACCGCGACCGCGTCGAGATGCCGGTCACCACCGGGCAGCGGGAGCAGATCGAGAGCCGGCTGGCCGAGCCGGCGCTGGAATCCAAGGAATGAGCCGGAGCGTGCGGCGGCTCCCGGTGCCCTCGGCTCAGGGCCTGCCCACGAACTGGAAGACCAGGCCCCCGACGCCGGCCGCGAGAACCCCCGCGGCCAGGAGGAACAGCCACAGCCCGTAGACGACGCCGACGGCGAGCAGCGCGACGCCCAGGGCGGTCAGCACCGGATAGGCGCTGTGCGGGGGGAAGAAGTCCAGCCGCCCGGCGCGCTCGGCCACCTGGGAGTCCTTGCGGTCCTCCGGCCGCGGCCCCCGGCGGCGGTAGTTCATCGCGAAGAAGAACGACATCAGCGAGGACATCACGAAGGACACGGTCAGCACCGCAGTGCCGGCGGGCTCCCGGCCGGACCACCACGCGTAGCCGGCGTCGGTGCCGAGGAAGAAGCAGGCGACTCCGGCGAACAGATACGCCTCGGCCTTCATGAACCCGGCCTTCTGTGCGGGTCGGGCGTCGGGGCCGCGGGGGCCGCGCCCTTTTCGAGCCGGGCCGTCGCCGCGGCCTCGGGATGGTGCAGGTCGAATGCGGGGGAGTCCGACCTCACCTGGGGCAGGGCGACGAAGTTGTGGCGCGGCGGCGGGCAGGACGTCGCCCATTCCAGGGACCGGCCGAACCCCCACGGGTCGTCGCTCTCCACGGCCGGCGCGTAGCGCGCGGTGCGCCAGACGTTGTAGAGGAACGGAAGCGTCGACAGGCCCAGAAGGAACGACCCGATGGAGGAGAGGGTGTTCAGCGTGGTGAAGCCGTCGGCGGCGAGGTAGTCGGCATAGCGCCGGGGCATTCCCGCCTCGCCCAGCCAGTGCTGCACGAGGAAGGTCAGCTGGAAGCCGGTGAACAAGGTGAAGAAGTGGATTCTTCCCAGGCGTTCGTCGAGCTTGCGCCCCGTCCATTTGGGCCACCAGAAGTAGAACCCGCCGAACATGGCGAACACCACCGTTCCGAAGAGCACGTAATGCAGGTGGGCGACGATGAAGTAGGTGTCGGTGACGTGGAAGTCCAGGGGAGGCGAAGCGATCAGTACGCCGCTCAGGCCGCCGAGCAGAAACGTGACGAGGAAGCCGATGGCCCACAGTATCGGGGTCTCGAAGGAGACGCTGCCCTTCCAGAGGGTGCCGATCCAGTTGAAGAACTTCACCCCGGTCGGCACGGCGATGAGGAACGACATCAAGGAGAAGAAGGGCAGCAGTACCACACCGGTGGCGAACATGTGATGCGCCCAGACGACCGCCGAGAGCATCGTGATGG
The DNA here is from genome assembly GCF_040638465.1 of Streptomyces sp. NPDC026206. Taxonomy (NCBI): domain Bacteria; kingdom Bacillati; phylum Actinomycetota; class Actinomycetes; order Kitasatosporales; family Streptomycetaceae; genus Streptomyces; species Streptomyces sp. NPDC026206. The sequence goes on along the minus strand of NZ_JBEZYL010000011.1, from coordinate 84,245 downwards.
CGATGGTCGCGCCCACCATCCCGAGATAGCCGAAGACCGGTTTGCGGCTGAACACCGGAATGATCTCGGTGATCACGCCGAAGAACGGCAGGGCGACGATATAGACCTCGGGGTGGCCGAAGAACCAGAACAGGTGCTGCCACAGGACCGCTCCGCCATTGGCGGCGTCGAAGACGTGGGAACCGAATTTGCGGTCCGCCTCCAGGGCGAGCAGGGCCGCCGTCAGCACCGGGAAGGCCAGCAGGGCCAGAATCGAGGTGAACAGGATGTTCCAGGTGAAGATCGGCATGCGGAACATCGTCATGCCCGGCGCCCGCAGGCTCACGATGGTGGCGATGAAGTTCACCGATCCAAGCGTGGTGCTCAGACCGGCGACCACCAGGCCCATCGCCCACAGATCGCCCCCCGCGCCGGGCGTGTGGACCGAGCTGTTCAGCGGGGCATAGGCGAACCAGCCGAAGGAGGCGGCCCCGTCGGGCGTGAGGAAGCCCGAGACCACGGTCAGGCCGCCGAAGAGGAACAGCCAGTACGTGAGCGCGTTCAGGCGCGGGAAGGCGACGTCGGGGGCGCCGATCTGCAGCGGCATCACGGCGTTCGCGAAGCCCGCGAACATCGGCGTCGCGAACAGCAGCATCATGACGGTGCCGTGAATGGTGACCAGCTGGTTGTACTGCCCGGTGCTGAGGACCTGGAGTCCCGGCCGGGCCAGCTCCGCGCGCATCAGCATCGCCAGCAGGCCGCCCAGCAGGAAGAACCCGAACGCGGTCACCAGGTACATGTTGCCGATGACCTTGTGGTCGGTGGTGGTGAGATACCCCAGGAGCCTGCTTCCCAGCCTCGTGCGGCGGTTGTCCGTGCCCTCGGACATCTGGTCGGGCGGCGTCCGATGATCCAGCTGCGGCATCGCTCTCCATGTGCCGGGCGAAGTCTGTGCCGAGACCTGCCGTCCGTCAGCGGGGCGCCTCGTGTCTAGCCCTGATCACGACGACGCAAACACCGTCTGCGCCATTCGGGCGTACGCCTCACCGGCGCCGCCGCGCGCTCACTCGGGGGGCAGGTCCTGCCCCCTGCTGTCGACGACCGTACGGGCCAGGTCGGCGAGCTTGCGGTTGCTGTGCTGCGAGAGGCGGCGCAGGACGCCGAAGGCGGTGTCGGTGTCACAGCCCAGGACGTGCATGACGATGCCGCAGGCCTGGTCGATCACCGCCCGCGAGTGCAGGGCCGTGTCGAGCTGATCGACGGTCGCCAGCGCCTGACGGTAGCGGCGGTCCCGGGCGACGGTATCGGTGAGCAGCTTGCCGAGCAGCGCCGACGGCCCCTCGGCGGCGTGCTCCAGGCCGCCCGGGCGCAGCCGGTACAGGGTGACCGTGACGGTCACGCCCTCACGGTGGAAGGGGAGCGTGACGCTGGCCCGTATGCCGGTGCCCAGGGCGCTGGCCCGGTAACGGGGCCAGCGGTCGTCGTTGAGCAGGTCGTCCGCGTGAACGGGCGCATGCGTGCCCACGGCGGTCGGAATGGGGCCCTCCGCCGCCCGCAGCTGCACGCTGACGAGCTCGGCGAGGTCCGGGTGGGTCGCCGTGGTCGGCGACTCGGCGCTGCCGTCCCAGACCGTGGTGGTGGCCCCACACGTACCCGGTACGAGCCGGGGAATCAGCTCGGTCAGCCGGGCGATCCGCTGCCCCCATGGGGTGTCCGCCATGTCGCCGAGCAGCTCCGCGCCCGCCGACAGGGCCCCCGCCTGAGTCTCCGCGATGGCCTCCATGACGGGCACATGCCCGCGCTCCCCCAGCCGAAACGGAAGGGGCGCTACGTCCCGGTGAGCGCTCGCCGGCGGTTTCCTGACGGTGCTCGGGGGTACCCGCGCCACTGCCATCACACGATGACAAGACGAAATACGGACGAAGAAGAGACGGGAAGAGACGAGGAGGGGAAGACGAGATGGACTGGATGCGGCACGCCGCATGCACCCGTGAGGATCCCGAGCTGTTCTTCCCTGTCGGGACGGTGGGGCCCGCCGCGCAGCAGCAGGAGGACGCCAAGCAGGTGTGCCGCCGCTGTCCCGTGCGGGCCCAGTGCCTGGACTGGGCGCTGCGCACGGGCGAGAACTGCGGCGTGTGGGGCGGGACCTGTGAGGACGAGCGCCGGCGGATGCGGCGACGGGCCGAGCACGCACGGCCCTCCCGGCGCCGGAAAGTACCGCACTGAGCGGCACCCCGGCCCGTACGGCAGCCCTCCGCCGAGCGCGCCCCGGGCCGGGAGCGGACAGGGGGACGGGCATTATCGTGCCCCCATGACCGGTGGCGGGCGGGACGAGTTCGGCGAGGAACTGGCGGACTTCCGGGGCAGGGTCCAGGAGCTCGAAGGCATCCGCGGGATGCCACCGGACCGGCGGCTGCGCGCACTCGAGGCCGCCCTGATCGAACTGCGCTACGCCGCCGAAGTGCTGTGGCCGCGCTATGACGAACTGGCCCGCCGCACCCGCGCGGGAGCCGGCCCCGGCAGACAGGAGGAGCAGCTGCTGCGCGCCCTCTTCCAGCGGCTGCCGCTGCCGGTCGCACTGCTGGACCGCGACGGGGCGATACGGCGGCTGAACCAGGGCGCGGCGCGGCTGCTGGGCGTCGGAGCCGGATACGCCACCGGCCGCTCGCTCGCGGCGTTCCTGCAGGCGTCCGACCGGCCCGGCTTCCGCACCCAGGTGGCGGCCGTCGCGCGCGGGGACGGGGACCGCAGTTTCGAGGCCGCGCTCGTACCGGCCGACAGTGCCGAGAGCGAGCGCCGGCAGCTGACGCTGGTCGCGCTGCGTCCGCCGGGCGAGACGCGCAACGCCGTCATGGCGCTGTTCCAGACCACCGGCCACGGCTCCCCGCCCCCGGCGGCGCCTCAGGGCACGGCACGCCCCGACGCGCACACCCTGTCGGCGGCGACGCGGGAGACGGTGCTGCTGGACACGCTCGACGAGGTGACGGCCGCGCTGCTGACCACCACCCCCGGCGAGCCGGACCGGGTGCTGGGGGCGGTGACGCGCGCGCTGCGCGCGACGGTGGCCGACTGGGCGATCGCCGACCTGGTGGACGACGGCACCGGGGCGTTGCGGCGCCGCGCGGTGGCAGCCCCGGACGGGCGCGAGGGCGACGGAACGGCCGCCGCGGTGCTGGCCCAGGACCCGGCCTCGTGCCCCGTGGTGGTCGAGGCCGCGGCCGGCGGCGTGGTCACGGTCCGGGTGCGGGCCGAGGACGTGGGCTGCTTCGGCCGGGACGGCGCGGGCGAAGCGCTGATCACACGGGCGGGGGTGGCATCGCTGGTCTGCCTGCCGGTGCGGCGGCCCGCCGGCTCGCCCGGCCCGCCGGTGGCCGCGGTCCTGACCGTCTTCCGCACGGGCACCGGGGAGCCGGGCGGGCCCGGCGCGTTCTCGATGCCGGAGGCGGGGGTGCTGGAGCGGGTGGCGCGGCACACGGGGCTGGCCCTCGGCCGTCCGCTCAGGCCCCGGCCATGATCTCGGTACGCAGCCGGGCGCACGTGCGGCTGAGCAGCCGTGAGACGTGCATCTGGGAGATGCCCAGCCGCTCGGCGATCTGTCGCTGGGTCAGGTCACCGAAGTAGCGCAGGTAGAGGATCTCCCGCTCGCGCGGGGGCAGCTTCCGCAGCCGTGGTTTGACCGCCTCCCGGTCCACGACCAGCTCCATGCCGGGGTCGGCGCCGCCGAGGGAGTCCACCAGCGCGTTGCCCTCGCTGCCGGGCCGTTCCGCCTCCAGCGAGAGCGTCGAGTAGCTGTCGATGGCGGCCAGTCCGATGCGTACCTCCTCCTCGCTGAGCAGGGCGCGTTCGGCGATCTCCCGGATGCCGGGGCCCCGGCCGTCCGGGCCGGGCGGCAGCTCGTTGCGCGCACGGCGGACCCGGTTGCGGATCTCCTGGACCCGGCGGGGCACGTGCACGCTCCACAGGTGGTCGCGGAAGTGCCGCTTGATCTCGCCGACCACGGTGGGTACGGCGAAGCTGGCGAAGGCGGTCCCGCGGCCGGGGTCGTAGCGGCGGACGGCCTTGACCAGGCCGAGCGCCGCGACCTGGCGCAGGTCCTCGGGGGATTCGCCGCGGTTGCGGAACTGCAGGGCCAGACGTTCGGCCATCGGCATCCAGGCGGTCACGGCCCGGCGGCGCAGCTCCTGGCGCTCCGGCCCGTCGGGCAGCCGGGCGATGCGGCGGAAGAGGTCGGCGGTGTCGGGGGCGTCGTCGTGCGGATGAGTGGAAGGGCGCATGACAATGACGGCTCCTCGGGGGGGGCAGTCTCCCCGCCCGACGGCCGGTTCGCGTGCGGATGCCGGGGCACCGCCGCGCGGCCAGGGCAGGGGGAATCCTGCTGCTGCGGCGTGCCTCCGGTCCGAAGCACAAGTTGCGGGTGCCCCGGCGACGGCAGCCCAAACGCCCGGCGCACCGGGCGGATCGCCCCGCTCCGGCCGGTGGCCGCGGTCCGTGCCCCGCCCCCGGCGGGCGCACGGACCGCGACCGGCCTCCCCGCCGGCTCAGCGGCCGGCATCCGCCCGGCTGATGTCCGCGAGAGCCGAACCCGGGTCCCGCTCCCGGGCCAGGTCCCCCAGGCTCACCAGGCCCACGGGCCGCTCGTCCTGCACCACCGGCAGCCGCCGCACGGCGTACTGCCGCATCAGCGCGACGGCCTGCTCGGCGGGCTGGTACGGGCCGATCACCACCGGGTTCGGGGTGCACACCGAGCCGGCGCTCAGGGCGAGCGGGTCCGCGCCGTCGGCGACCGCGCGCACCGTGATGTCCCGGTCGGTGAGCAGACCCACCACGAGGTCGTCGCTCGCGACCACCACGTCCCCGATGTCCTGGTCACGCATCAGCTGTGCGACCTCGGCCAGCGAGGTCTCGGGCAGGACCGTCGCGACATCGGCGGTCATCACGTCCTTGACCAGTTGTGCCATCGTCTCCTCCGCCTCCGCTTCCTGTGTCCGGGTGTCCGTGGGTTCCTGCGGTCACCGGCTCAGCCCGCGCGCAGCACGTGGCGCACGGCGTCGCGCGTGCGGTCCGCCACCGCGGCCGCCGGGCCGAGCAGGAGGTTCTTCGCCGCGGACTGCGTGCCCGGGTGCGGGCGGGTGGGCGCGACGGCCTCCGCGGCCCGGACCGCCTTGGCCAGCAACTGCAGCCTGGCCGGGTCCCCCTCCTCGCTCAGCCGGGCGAACTCGTACTTCTCCTCCGCCCCGGCGTGGGCGAGCACGGACTGCCGCAGCGCGGTGAACTCCTCGACGAACTCGGGGGCGTCGGGGTCCAGCCCCTCGAGCCGCTTCAGCGCCCGCTTGGCCGCCTCCTCCTCCTTGAGCCGGTCGGCGACCAGGGGCTCACCGCCGTCCACGGCCTGCCGGGCGTAGGGGTGGACGATCTCCTCCTCCGCCGTCTCATGGACCGCGAGCAGGTGGACGAGGAGCCTGAAGGAGTGCTTGCGCTCCTCGCCGGTGTGCGCGAGAACCTCGTCGAGAAGGACGCGGATCTCTTCGTGCTGCTTCTTCAACAGCGCCACCACGTCATTGCTTTCGGGCCGCTGACCCGCCGTGTCCGAGGGCACCATGCCAATACCTCCTCAAAACGTCCGTCGGTCGGATGCGGGCCCGGGTACCCGCCGCCGCCCGGGCGACACCCGCTTCCGCGAGGCCCGCCGGGACCGGGCCGGGCCGGAGGGAGGAGCGCCGGCAGGCGCCCACCGCCGCGGTGTGCCACGGTGGGCGCGGGGAACCCGAACCCACGCACCCTCACCGAACACGCGCCAGGGAGGCAGCGATGGACAGCCCCGGGGACGCCCAGGACCGCCTGCGGCGGGCCGCCGAGAAGGAACGGGCCGCCTATGCGGACGGCGCGGAGCACCCGCTGGGCACCTACGCCGCGACCATGGGCGTCTACGCCGCGGGCGTCGCCGCCCTGGCCGCCGCCGCCCGGCTCACCCGCCGCCCGCTGCCCGAGCCCACCCCCTGGGACGTCCTGCTCTGCGCCGGGGCGACGCACCGGCTGTCCCGGCTGCTGACCAAGGACCCGGTGACCAGCCCGCTGCGCGCGCCCTTCACGCGGTTCCGCGGCACCACCGGCCCGGCCGAACTGGACGAGGAGGTCCGCGGCCACGGCCCCCGCAAGGCCATCGGCGAGCTGGTGACCTGCCCGTTCTGCGCGGGCATGTGGACCGTCACGGGCATCATGGCGGGAATGGTCTTCGCGCCCCGCGCGACCCGCCTGGCGGCGGCCGGGATGACCGCGCTGGCCGGCGCGGACCTGCTGCACTTCGCGCGGGTGTGGATGCAGCAGGCTGTCGGCGAGTAGGACCCCTCTGACGGCACACAGTGATGGCACGTGGCTCACAGTCACCCTTCGTCGTGCGCCGGCGGCCCGCCGGGCGACACTGGAGATGGCGGTGGACCGTGCCGCAACGCAGGAGGTGGCCCCATGTCCCGTTCGTCCCATGACCGCCTGCACGGCGGCGCCGCTCTCGTGACCGGGTCCTCGCGCGGCCTCGGCCTGCTGATCGCCAGAGAGCTCACCCGGCAGGGCTGCAAGGTGATGCTCTGCGCACGCGACGCGGAGGAACTCGCCGGAGCCGAACGCATGCTGCGCGACGAGGGAGCCGACGTGCGCTCGACGGCCTGCGACATCACCGACGAGCCGGCGGCGCGGCGGCTCGTCGAGGCGACCGAGGCCGCCTTCGGAAGCCTGGACATCCTGGTGAACAACGCGGGCATCATCCAGGTCGGACCCGTCGCCGCCATGACCGAGGCCGACTTCCGCGACGCCATGGAGACGATGTACTTCGCCCCGCTGCGACTGGTCCTGGCCGCCGCCGGGGGCATGCGCGAGCGGGGCGGCGGGCGGATCGTCAACGTCACCTCGATCGGCGGCCGCGTTCCCGCCCCGCACCTGCTCCCCTACGTCGGGGCGAAGTTCGCCGCCGCCGGGCTGTCGGAGGGCCTGCGCACGGAGCTCGCGGCGGACGGCATCAGCGTCACCACCGTCTTCCCCGGGCTCATGCGCACGGGCTCGCACACCGCCGCGCGGTTCAGCGGCCGGGCGGAGCAGGAGTACGCCTGGTTCGCCACCTCGGCGGGGCTGCCCGTGCTCTCCATGGACGCCGAGCGCGCGGCACGCGCCATCGTCAGGGCCGCCGGGCGCCGCCGGCCCGAGCTGGTCCTGACCGCGGTGGCCAAGGCGGCCGTACGTCTGCACGGGCTCGCCCCCGCCACCACCACCCGCGCCCTGACCGTGGCCGCCCGGCTGATGCCGGCCGGCGGGACGGCACCGCAGCACAACGTTCCGGGGCGGCGGGCGGGGCGCCGGCTGGGCTCCGCCGTGGTGAACCGGATCACCACGCTCAACGACCGTGCCGCCCGTCGCTTCAACCAGCGGACGGGCTGAGCCCACCCCGCTGTGACGCGGGCCACCGCGGTGGGAACAGGGCTTTCGCAGGGGGTGAGGCACCCCACAGCGGACAGACTTCCCAGCGGGGGGAAGCGCTTGTGACGATGGCTGGGACGTCGGCGTGAGGCACTGTCCAAGGACATCGCGCAGCGGCGTCCTTCCGGCTCCCGTCCGAGGGTGTTGCACCCTCGGACGTCTCACGCCCGCACCAGTACGCCGCCCGCACAGGGCGGCCTTCTTGTGGGCGCGGACCCGCCGGCCCGCCGATTCCCCGACCCCCGGACGGACCCTTGCGCCCCTCGTCTGCGACTCCCGCCGTGCCCGCCGGCTCCCCGGCGGCCGACCCCGCGCGCCCGACGCGAACGGTCACCGGCCTGCTCACCCGCCGCAAGGCGGACGACCGAGCGGCCGGCGACCGGTCCCCGTGGCGCTGCCTGCGCAGCCGCAGCATGCGCTGGTGGTCCGCCGCCAACCTCGTGTCGAACCTCGGCACGTGGATGCAGCTCACCGTGCAGAACCTGCTCGTGCTGCAGCTCACCGGTTCCGCCGCGACGACGGGTCTGTCGCTGTCCGTCCAGGCCGCGCCCGGCCTGCTGTTCGGGCTTCTCGGCGGAGCGGTCGTGGACCGCTGGCCGCGCAAGGTCACCGCCGCCGTGAGCCAGGCCCTGCTGGCGATGGTGGCGTTCGCCACCGCCGCGCTGGTGGCCTTCGGCATGCTCAGCGTGCCCGTGCTCATGGGGCTCGCCGCCGTCACCGGCCTGATCGCCACGGTCGACGGCCCGGCCACCGCCCTGCTCGGCAACGACCTCGTCCCGGAGAAGGACGTGCCCTCCGCGATCGCGCTGGGCTCCGTCGTGCACAGCGTCGGCCGGCTGGCCGGCACCGCCCTCGCGGCAGTGGGCATCGCCACGATCGGCACCGCCGGCGCCTACGCGGTCAACGGTGTGTCGTTCCTCTTCGTGACCGCGGTCATCCCCTTCCTGCGCCTGCAGCCGCACGCCCGTGAGGAGGCCGCGGCCGCCGCGGCGCGCCCGCGCGGCGCGGCGGACGAGGGCGGCCGCGGCGGCCTGGCGTTCTTCCTCAGCCGCCGCAGCCTCGTCGCGCTCGCCGTGATCGCCGCGGTGAGCGCCGTCCTGGGCCGCAACTACCAGCTCACCCTGGCCACCCTGGTCACCGGCCCGATGCACGGCGGCGCCGGCGCGTACGGCATGGTCTCGGCCCTGCTCGCGGTCGGCGGCATCGCCGGCGCCGTGCTGGCCGGGCGGCTGCGCAGGCCGACCGTCCAACTGGTCGCCCTGCTGGCCGCGGCCGGCGCGCTGCTGCAGATCGTGGCCGGGCTCAGCCCGGTGCTGCTGATGCTGCTGGTCATGGTCGTACCGATGGCCATCGTGGAGTCGGTCTCCGACACGGCGACCACCACCGTGCTCCAGACCGACCCGCCGGCCCACATGCGCGGCCGCGTCCTCGGTGTGTGGCGCAGCGTCAGCACCGCCTGGGGCCTCGCCGGGCCGCCGCTGCTGGGCCTGCTGGTCCAGGGCATGGGCGAGCGGGGCGCCCTGGTCCTCGGCGGCGTGGTCATCACGGGCGTGATCGGCGCGGGGGCCCTGGCCCACCGTCGCCGGCGCACCGTCCGCCGCGTCGCCCCCGTCCCGGTGGCCGAGCCGGCGTACGGGACCGCGGCCTGAGCAGGGCGGTCAGATGATCGCCGCCCAGATGACGACCGTCACGCAGAACAGCAGGACGAGGGCGCCGATCGCGATGACCGGCCCCTTCGCCCAGCCCCGCGTGGGGTTGTACGTCTCCTGAGGGCCCGCGCCGGAGGTGCTGTCCTCGCCGGGCGGGGTCTCGCCCGGCGGCACGCCTCCGCCGCCCTTCTGGCCCGGCGTGCGCCGCGGGTCCGGATCGGGGTTCGTACCGGTCATGGGGCACCTTCCTTCGACGACTGCTCGTGCGGCCCCTCTCGCGCGGTCACGGCCTCCTGCCGTGCCAGGGCCGCCAGGACTTCCTCCGGGCGGATGCGCAGCAGCAGCGGGTCGGGACGTCCGCCGTGCGGGTCTCCCGGCGGCCCCGGGTACCACAGCGCGATGTGGCGCGGGGCCGGCGGCGGGCCCCACAGCGCGGGCGCCACGGGGCCGAAGAGGGTGACGGTGGGCGTGCCGTACGCCACCGCCAGATGCGCCATCCCCGTATCCCCGCTGACCACGGCCCGGGCCCCGGCGACCAGGGCCGACAGCGGCCCGAACGGCAGCCCTCCGGGAAAGGCCTCCGCCCCCGGCACGGCCACCCGCGCCACGAGTGCGTCCTCGCCGGGCCCCCCGGTGACCACCACCCGGTGCCCCCGCTCCAGCAGCTCCCGCGCCACCGCGGCATAGCGCTCCGCCGGCCAGCGACGCGCGGGCGACGCCGCACCGGGATGCAGGAGAACGGCACCGGCGGCCGGTGAGAGGGCGGCCGGCCGGGGCAGCGCCAGATCACCGGCGTCGGCGGGGATGCCGTAGGCGCGCAGCAGCCGGCACCAGCGCTCACGCTCGTGCTCCTCCGCCCGCCACGCCGGGCCGCGGACCTCCGGCGTACCCGGGTGCGCGAACGCCAGCAGCCGGCCGGGCCGCAGCGTCGCCAGCAGGCGATGGCTCGGCGGCCCGTTGCCGTGCAGGTCGACCGCGATCTCCGGCGGCGGGCCCCGCCACGGCAGGGCGCGCGGCACGGCCCGGCCGGGCGCCTCGGCCGGCAGCAGGGTGTCGACGGCACCCGAGGCGGCCGCGGGCGCGGCCAGGCCCGGCGGTGCCGCCAGCACGAGCTCGTGCCGCGGGTAGGCGCGGCGCAGCGCGCGCAGCGCCGGCACGCCGGTGAGCAGGTCACCGAGGCCGAGGGCCCGCAGGACCAGCAGCCGGGGCCGGGCCTGCGCACCCGTCGTCATCGCCGCCCCGTGCGGGGCGCGTCCGTGCCGGCCCGGACGGCACCGTGCCGGTCGGCGGAGAGGCTGTCCGCGGCCCGGGTGGCCAGCAGGGTGCTGGACCGGCCGTCCAGATAGGGCAGCAGAATGGCCTGGCCGCCCCACGTGGCGAGCTGCGCGGCCTCCGGGAGCTGCTCCACCGCGTAGTCGCCGCCCTTGACCCAGATGTGCGGCCGCAGCCGGGACAGCAGCTCGACCGGGGTGTCCTCGTCGAACACCGCGACGGCGTCGACGCACTGCAGGGCCTGCAGCACCCGGATCCGGTCGGGCAGGGGGTTGAGCGGCCGGCCCCGGCCCTTGCGGCGGCGCACCGAGGCGTCCGAGTTCAGGCACACGATCAGGCAGTCGCCGATGCCCCGGGCCTGCTGCAGCAGGCTGACGTGCCCGGCGTGCAGCAGATCGAAGCAGCCGCCCGCGGCGACCACCGTTCCGCCGGCCTCCCGCACCCGCCGCGCCAGCCGGGAGGCGTCCGCCCCCGCGCCGCCCACGTCACCGGCCGGGTGCGGGCCCGGGACGGCGGACCGCGCGCCGCCCTCGGCGACATACCGGGTCGCCGCCGCCACGGCCCCCTGCACGGCCTCCGCGGGCAGTGCCCCGTCACCCAGCAGCCCCGCGGCCGTCGCGGCGAAGCAGTCGCCGGCCCCGCACGCGTCACCGCTGTGCCGGGCCGCGGCCGGTACGAGCATGGGGCCCTCGCCCTGGGAGAGCAGCGCGCCCCGCCCGCCCAGCGTCACCGCCACGCACACCGCCCGCCAGCGCCGTACGAGCTCCGCCGCCGTGCGGGCCACCGCGCTGAGGTCCTCACCGCCCGCTGTGCCCTCGCCGGTGAACCGGCGGGCCTCTTCGCCCGTCGGGGTCACCAGCCGCGCACCGGGCACGGGCGGGCCGCCGCGCGGGTGCGGGTCCCACACCAGCGCCGCCCGCCGGGCGCGGGCGGCCAGCTCCTCCCGCAGCACCTCGGCGGCGCCGCGCGCGTAGTCGGCCACCAGAACGGCGGGCGCCTCGGCAAGGACCCGGCGCGCCCACCCGGTGGCCCCCGCGGCCAGGCCGTCACCGCGGTCCAGCCGCACCACCGGCCGCCCGCCCGCCATGACGCGGGTCTTCTCCGCCAGCTGGCCGTGCAGGGGCAGCGGAACCAGCGTCACCAGCGGTTCGAGCATGGCCCGCACCTGCAGGCTCGCCGCGTCCGTGCCCAGCGGCGCGATCAGGGTGACGGCACGGCCCGCACGCGCGGCCAGGTAGGCGGCCAGCGCGGCGCCACCGGGGCGCAACTGCTCGCGGCAGCCGTCCAGCACGGGGACGGGCGCGTCCGGCGCGAGCCGTTCCGCCTTGCCGACCAGGTCCCGGTCGAGCAGTGCGTCGCCGATGACCAGCAGGGGTGTCCCGGTACTCATGGGGCCTCCTTCCACATCCCGGCTTCGGGGAAGCGCCCGGTGCCCAGCGCCGTGTCGAAGGCGTCGCACATCATGTGCACCGCCACCAGGTGCAGTTCCTGGACGGTCGCGGTGCTGGCGGCCTCCACGCACAGCGTCTCGTCACCCGCGTCGGCGAGCGGGTTCGGAGCCGGGCCGGTCAGGGACCACACGCGCATGGCCGCCTCGCGGCCCGCCGCGGCCGCCCGCAGCAGATTGGGGCTGGCCCCGCTCGTCGACAACAGGATCAGCACGTCGCCGGGCCGGGCATGGGCCCGCACCTGACGCGCGAACAGTTCGTCGGCACCGTAGTCGTTGACGATGGCCGTACAGCTGGAGGTGTCGGTGTGCAGGGCGATGGCCGAGAACGGCGCCCGGTCCTCGCGGTAGCGGCCCACCAGTTCGGCGGTCAGGTGCTGGGCCTGGGCGGCGCTGCCGCCGTTGCCCGCGGCGAGCAGCCGGTTCCCCGAGGACAAGGCGGCCGCCAGCCGCGTCCCCCACCGCTGCGCGGTGACCGCCTTCTCCTCGCGGAAGCGCTCCAGGGCGGCCAGCAGCTGACCGCAGTGGTCGCCGTCGGCCGCGGGCACGGCCTGTGTGGTGCGGGTGACGGTCATCGCGGTACTCCTGACGGTACGGGGTGATGAACGGCGACCCGGTCGTACACACGCTCGACGCCGTCCGCCACCCGGTCCCAGGTGAAGCGGTCCACCGCGCGCATGCGCCCGGCCCGGCCGTAGGACTCCAGCAGCCCGGGGTCCTCCAGCAGGCCGCACACCGCCCCGGCGAGCGGGCCGGGCAGGCCCGGCGGTACCAGCAGGCCCGTCTCCCCGTCCGCGACGGTGTCGCGGTGCCCGCCGACGTCCGTGGCCACGACGGGGACGCCGCAGGCCATGGCCTCCAGCGGCACGATGCCGAACGGCTCGTACACCGGCGTGCACAGCACCACGTCGGCGCTGCGCAGGAGCGCGGGCATGTCCTCGTGCGGCACGCAGCCCAGCAGCACCAGCCGGTCGGCCACCCGCAGCCGGCGGGCGAGGCCGAGCAGCCGCATCGCCTCGGGGTCCTTGGCGAGCCCGTCGGCGGGCGGTCCGCCGGCGACCAGCAGTTCGGCGTCCGGTATGTTCCGCAGGGCCCGCAACGCGAGGTCGACGCCCTTGCGCGGCACCATGCGCCCCACGGTCAGCAGCCGGTGCCGGGCCCGGCGCGCCGGGGTCAGGGCGATCCGGCCACGGGCCGCGAAGTGCTCGGTGTCCACCCCGCACGGCACCACCGAGCAGCGCCCGGGCGCGATGCCCATCCGGGACAGCTCACGGACCTCGTCCGAGCAGGTGGCCAGCACCCGGGCGCAGGCCGCGCCGATCTCCCGCTCGATGCCCAGGCGTTCGGCCGGACTGGTGTCGGCCGCCCCCTGGTGCCGCCGCTTGACGGTGCCCAGCGCGTGGTACGTCTGCACGACGGGCACGCCGAGGTCGCGTGCGGCCCGCAGCGCCGCCATGCCCGACATCCAGAAGTGGGCGTGCACGATCTCGGGACGCTCCAGCCGCCAGGCCCGGGCCAGGTGCCCGGCGAACTGAGGCATGTGGCCGAACAGCTCGTCCTTGGGCAGCACCCGGGCAGGACCGGCCCGCACGTGCTCGACGACCGCGCCGGACGGCAGCGGCACCCGCTCCGGCAGCGACTCGTCGTCCCTGCGGGTGTAGACGCTCACGTCGTGACCGCGGCCGGCGAGCAGTTCCGCCAGGCGCGCGACGTAGACGTTCTGCCCTCCCGCGTCGGGCCCCCCGAGCGCGGCCAGCGGGCTCGCGTGCTCGGACACCATGGCGATCCTCATCGCGTCACCTCCTTGATCAGGCACTCCCAGTCGTCCAGGAACCTCTGCAGCCCGTACCGGGCGAGGGCCGCCGCCCGCGCCGCCCGGCCCGTCTCACGGGCCCGGGCGGGATCGGCGACGAAACCGCGGACGGCGTCGTGCAGCAGCTCCGGACGGTTGGAGACCACTCCGGCGCGGGCCGGCACGGCCTCGCACACCTCGGTCGTGGCCAGGGCCACGACGGGCATGCCCAGGTGCATGGCCTCCAGCAGGGACAGCCCCAGGGACGTCCAGCGCACCGGGTGCAGGTAGACCCGGCGTTCGGCCATCTCCCGGTGCAGCGCGCTCTGGACGAGCTCCTGGCCGTGGCAGCGCTCCGCCGGCAGGCCCAGCCGGCCGGCCAGGCCGTCGGTGCCCATGCCGAAGACGTCGAGGGGCGCGGCCTCGCTGAAATAGGGGAGCAGGTCGGTACCGGTCGTACGGCCCCGCCGCAACGGCTCGTTGACCACCACGGCGGCCCGCTCCAGCCGGCCGGTCCACAGCGGCCCGGGGTCGACGATGCCGTGCTCGATGACCGTGGTGGGCGTCGAGCCGCAGTCCCACATGAGCCGGTTGAAGTGCGTGACGTGCACGACCGTCAGCTCCGGCCGGCCGGCGAGGGGATGCCGGGTGTCCGGGACGGGGCCGCCGGGCGCGTTGTGCTCCAGATAGACGGCGGGCACCTCCGTGCCCGGACGCCGGCCGAGCCACTGCCGCGCCAGCTCCGCCTCGTGCGGCCGCTGCAGGACGACCAGGTCGACGCCGGCCTCGCGCAGCTGCTCCGGCGTCAGCTCCCTCACGGAGCCGGGCCAGTCGAAGGTGGCGGCGCGGCCCAGCCCGTCGGGCCCCCGGCCGGGGGTCACCGGCACCAGATAGGTGTGCGGGCCCTGGACGAACGCCGTCGTCCACGAACCGTGTACGTGCCACAGCAGGATCCTCATGACGTCCGCTCCAGACAGGGGTCGAGGCCGGGGGACCGCCCGGTGAGCTTCTCCACGGCGCTCAGCACGTCCTTCGGCGACACCCCGTTCAGGCAGGGGTGCCCGGCGACGGGGCAGACCCGGGCGCGGCTGCCCGCGCACGGGGCCCGCTCGTCACCGAGGAGCACATGCGGCACGCCGTACGGGGCCCACCGCTCCGCCGGCACCACGGGGGCGAACAGGGACACGACGGGCGTTCCCACGGCGGCGGCCAGGTGCGCGGGCCCGGTGTTGCCGACCACCACGGCGGCCGCCCGGGAGAGCACTCCGGCCAGCTCGGCCGGCCCGGTGCGCCCGCCCAGGTCGAGGGCGGCCCCGCCCGCGACGGCCGCGGTCAGCTCCCGCTCGCCCGGGCCGCCGGTGACCACCACCCGGTATCCGGCCCGCGCCAGCACCCGCACCGCCGCCGCGCACCGCTCCCGTCCCCACCGCCGGGCCGGCACCGCCGCGCCGGGGTGCACGACGACGTACCCGGGCTCGCCCACGAGCGTGTCGGGGGCGGGCGGCTCCCGCACCGCGAGCCGCCCGTCGTCGCCCGCCGGCAGCGGGAAACCGGCGGCCTCGGCGAGGTCGAGGGCGGCCCGCACCTCGTGCGCACGCGGTGCGCGGCGGTGCCGTACGTCCAGCAGCGACCCCGGATAGTCCACGCAGTCCGCCGCCACGCGGCCCACCCCCGCCATCCGCAGGAGCAACGCCACGGGCAGCGGGCTCTGATGGAAGGACGTGAGCACCAGCGCGACGTCCGGCGGTGCCTGCGCGACGCTGTCGACGAACCGGTCGATGCCGGCCCGGTCCGCGGGCGGTGGCTCGAAGCCCACCCACGGCGCGTCCCAGACGGTCACCTCGTCGACGCCCGGCAGCATCCGGGCGGCCGGGGCGCCGCGCGGCCCGCACAGCAGCGTCGTGTGCCGGGCGCGCGCGGCGACGGCCCGCACCGCCGGCCCGGCGAGCAGGACGTCCCCGAAACTGTCCAGGCGTGCCACGAGAGCTCTCACCGCGGGCCTCCCTCCACCGCGGGCACGGCGGCGCCGGTCAGGATGCGCACCGCAGCCAGCAGGTGCGGTGCGCGGTGCGCGGCGCGCCGCACCTCCTCGGGACGGGTCAGCGCGGTCGGGACGAGCACCCCCAGGGCGCCGGCCGCCTCGGCCGCCTCCATGTCGCTGCCGATGTCACCGACGACCGCGCACTCGCCGGGGGACAGGCCCAGCTCACGCGCGGCGGCCAGGATCAGGCCCGGTGCGGGCTTGCGGCAGCGGCAGCCGTCGTCCGGGCCGTGCGGGCACACCGCCCACACGTCGAACGGGCCGAGCAGCCGCTCCACGCGCTCGTTCACCCGGCGCATCTGCGCCGCCGTGATCAGGCCCCGGGCCACGCCCGACTGGTTGGTGACGACACCGGTGCGCACACCCCGCCGCCGCAGCAGCGCCAGGGCGGACCGGGCGCCCGCCACCGGGACCACCCGGCGGGGGTCACCGTTGTAGGGCACGTCCTCGACCAGCGTGCCGTCCCGGTCGAACAGCACGGCGGCGGGCGGCCGGCCGGAGCTCATGACGCTCATGGGACCGGCCCTTCCCTGAGGACGGAGCGCACCGCGACCGGTACGACGAGGGGCGGCGCCGACGCGTCGGGCAGCGGCCGGGCGGCGCGATGGCGCCACCTGCCGCGCAGCCGGTGCGCCACGGCCAGCGGCGGGATGGCGACGCTGGTCGCGAGCATGGTGGCGACCTCCGCGGTGGTGCGCGGGCCCGGGGCGATGCGCGAGCGGGCGAACTCGGCCGTGCCCAGCGCCCAGCCCGCGGCGGCCCCCGCGCCCGCCGCGCGGTGCCCGGTCAGGGCCAGTACGACGGCGGCCGCCCCGGCGGCGGTGACCACCGCGTGCCCGCGCAGCCGGCCCCGCGGGGCGCCGGCCCGCTGCCACCAGTCGCGGCCGTGCAGCCGCACCATGAGCGCGTCGTCGGCGTTGCCGGCCTGGTTGCGCAGCGACACCCAGCGGCCCGCCGCCCGCACCGGGTGCCGGGTCGTGCGGGTGCCGGGCTCCAGCCGCCAGCCGGCGGCCCGCACGCGCAGCGCGAGGTCGGCGTCCTCGCGGAAGGCGCGGGGGAAGCGCTCGTCGAAGCCGCCCACGGCCGCCAGCACGGTCCGGCGGTAGGCCATGTCGGCCGTCGCCCAGCGGGCCGTGGCGAGGCCGGCGGTGTTGCGCTCCCAGTCGGTGGGGGGCCGCCCGGCCGGCAGGGGCACCTCGATGATCCCCTGCACACCGCCCACGCCCGCCGCCGCGCAGGCCAGGTCGCCGGCCAGCTCGGCCCGCCACGCGGAGCAGACCCGCACGTCGTCGTCGAGGAAGACCACCCACGGGGCGGCCACCGTCCGCCAGCCGGCGTTGCGCGCCGCGGCCGGCCCCCGCCCGCCGCTGGTCAGCGTCCGGGCGTGGGTACGCAGTTCACCGAGCGCCTCCAGCGGCAGCGGCGGATGCGTGTGGCGGGCCCCGGGCCGGTCGTCGACGACGACCACCTCACGGGGCGGCGGCCCGGCGGAGCGGGCCAGCGCGGCCAGGCAGTCGGCCAGGCAGGCCCGGCCGACGGTGGGGATGACGACCGCGTACGCCAGGGGGTCGCCGGTGCTCATGACGCCTCCTTCCCACCGGCGTACACATGGCCGCGGCGGACCGCGTAGGGGCCGATCGCCAGCAGGTCCACCGGCGCCGAGCCGAAGCACTCCAGGGCGTCCCGGGGATCGTCGACCATCGGCCGGCCCGCGGTGTTGAGACTGGTGTTGACGACGACCGGCAGCCCGGTGCGCCTTTCGAACGCGGCCAGCGTCCGGGCGACCAGCGGCTCCCGCGCCGGGTCCACGGTCTGGATCCGGGCGGTGCCGTCCACATGGACGACGGCCGGGATGCGGTGCCGCCACGGCTTGGCCACGTCGTGCACGAACAGCATGTACGGGCTCGGCAGCGGCCCCTCGAAGATCTCCGCCGCCCGGTCGGCGAGGACCATCGGCGCCACCGGGCGGAACTCCTCCCGTCCCTTGACGTGGTTGAGCCGCTCCAGGTTCTCCGCCCGGCCCGGATGGGCCATCAGCGACCGGTGGCCCAGCGCCCGGGGCCCGTACTCGCTGCGGCCCTGGAACCAGGCGACGATGCCGTCCCGGGCCAGCTCCTCGGCCACCGCCTCGGCGATGTCGGCGGGCCGCTCGTACGGTATCCGCGCCCGCTCCAGCCAGCCCCGCAGCTCCTCGTCCGACCAGCCCCGGCCCAGGTCCGCGCCCTCCATCGGGGCGGTCGCCCCGCCGTGGGCCGCGGCCAGGTGCAGCGCCGCGCCCAGGGCGGTGCCCGCGTCACCGGCCGCGGGCTGCACCCACACCCGGCGGAACGGCCCCTCGGCGGCGATCCGGGAGTTGGCCACACAGTTGAGCGCCACCCCGCCGGCCATGGCCAGCGACTCGGCACCGGTACGGCCGTGCAGCCACCGCGCCAGGTCCAGCAGCAGCTCCTCCAGACACGCCTGGGTGCTCGCGGCCAGGTCCGCGTGGTCCTGCGTCCACTCCTGCCCCGGCACGCGCGGCTCCGTCAGCGCCGCCCACGGCACCGCGTGCGCGACGAACCCGCCGTCGCCGGTGGCGTGCAGGTGCTCGCGCACCTCCGTCAGGAACCGCGGCTTGCCGTACGCGGCCAGCGCCATCACCTTGTACTCATCGCTGCTGCGCAGGAATCCCAGATGCTCCGTCAGCTCCTCGTAGACCAGGCCCAGCGACTGGGGCAGCACCTGTGTGGAGAGCACCTCCAGGGCGCCACCGGTGTACCGGCCCGCCAGGTGCGAGGCGCATTCGCCGCGCCCGTCGAGGACCAGCACCGCGCTGTCGGGGTGCGGCGCCGCGAGTCCCGCGGAGGCCGCGTGCGCGACGTGGTGGGGGACGAACCGCACCCGGGCGGGATCCAGGCCCGGCAGCGCCTCGGCCAGGAAGGCCGGCGCCTCGCGGGCGTAGGTCTGCCGCAGGTGGTCCCACGGGTCGTCGAGGCCCATGCCCTGGGCCGGGCGGGACAGCGCCGGGTCGTAGGAGTAGCCGACGGCGTCCAGGTCACCGGGCGTGAGCCCCGCGTGCGCCAGGCACCAGGCCGCCGCCTGCTGGGGCAGTTCCCAGGCCGCGAACGGTACCGGGCGCTTGCCGTGCTTCCGCCGGGAGAACCGCTCCTCCTCCGCGGCCGCGACGATCCGTCCGTCGACGACCAGCGCGGCGGCCGGGTCGTGGAAGAGAGCGTTGATACCGAGGATGCGCATGCCGTGCTCCGTGTCTCATCGGGGCTGTGGATCCCTGTGGCGGTGCCGTTCAGAGGAGGGCGGACCGCGCGAACCACTCGACGGTCCGCTTGAGGCCCTCGGCGCAGTCGACGCGGGGCGACCAGGCCAGCTCGCGGCGGGCCGTGGAGGTGTCGGGACGGCGCCTGGCCGGGTCGTCGGCCGGCCGGTCCACGAACCGGATGGTGGAGGCGGAGCCCGTGAGGTCGACGATGCGCCGGGCCAGGTCGAGCATCGTCGTCTCCTCGCAGCTGCCGATGTTCACCGGGCCGGGGAACGCGGCGGCGGCGAGCGCCACGATGCCGTCGACCGTGTCGTCGACATACGTCAGGGAACGGGTCTGGCCGCCGTCGCCCGCCACGGTCAGCGGCTCGCCGTCCAGGGCCTGCCGGATGAAGGTGGGCACGGCACGGCCGTCACCGGCGCGCATGCGCGGGCCGTAGGTGTTGAAGATGCGCACGATCGAGGTGTCGGTGCCGTGTGTGCGCCGGTAGGCGGTGACCAGTGCCTCGGCGAACCGCTTGGACTCGTCGTAGACGCTGCGCGGCCCGACGGGATTGACGTTGCCCCAGTACTCCTCCCGCTGGGGGTGCTCCAGCGGGTCGCCGTACACCTCCGAGGTGGAGGCCAGCAGGAACCGGGCACCGTCGCGGCGGGCCAGCTCCAGGCAGTTGCGGGTGCCGGTGCTGCCCGCCTCCAGCGTCTGGATGGGCAGCCGCAGGTAGTCGGCCGGTGAGGCCGGGCACGCCAGATGGAGTACCAGGTCCACCGGCCCGGGTATCGCCTCCAGGCAGCCGGGCCCGGTGACGTCGGCCTCCACGCAGGTGAAGCCCGGGTGTTCCTCCAGGTGGGTGACGTTGGCACGGGAGCCGGTGACCAGGTTGTCGACGCACCACACCTCACTGCCCTCGGACAGCAGGCGTTCGCACAGGTGGGATCCGAGGAACCCGGCCCCTCCGGTGACCACCGCACGGTTCCAGCGTCGTTCGTCCATGATCACACTCCTTCGCGTGAGCGGGCCGGGGGCAGAGCGTCCGCGGCCGCCGTCCGGCCGCCCGGGCACGTGCCCGTCGTACCGGGCGTCCGGCACGGGGCTTGTTCGGCTGCATGGAATTGGGGGCTCTGCCGCTGTGGACAGGCAGGGCGGCCGCGGCCTGCGCGGCGGACCGTCCGCCGCCCGGGGTGGCCGGGGTGTCTCCCCGTGTGCCCCGGCCGGCACTGCCGGTGCGGGTGCCCGGACCGCCGGGCTCTCACATGACCACCTGTAGTCGAAACGACTCAAGCAGCAGCGTCGCACACCGGCGCCGACGTCTCCACTCGAACCGGCCCGGCCGTGGCACACGCCGGTTTCGGCTTGCCCGCCCCGGGAACGCGGGTGAGCCTGGGGGGACGAGCGGCGCCTGCCGACGGACGCCGTACCTCCCGAGTGCTCCCCATGCGGAAGGAAGTGCACGCGTGTCCGCCCACCACCAGTCAGAAGGCCGCGCAGATCCGGCAGCACAGGACGCCAAGGACGAGCAGCTGGAACGGTTCCGTGCCGCACCGGAACACGACGCGCTCACCACCGACCAGGGCGTGCGGGTCGACGACACCGACAACGCCCTGCGCGCCGGGACGCGCGGGCCGACGCTGCTGGAGGACTTCCACAACCGGGAGAAGATCACACACTTCGACCACGAGCGCATCCCGGAGCGCGTCGTCCACGCCCGTGGCGCGGGCGCCTACGGCTACTTCGAGCCGTACGAGTCGCTCAGCGAGTACACCTGCGCCGACTTCCTCGCCGAAGCCGGCCGCCGTACGCCCGTCTTCGTGCGCTTCTCCACCGTGCAGGGCCCGCGCGGCTCCGCCGACACCGTGCGTGACGTACGGGGCTTCGCCACCAAGTTCTATACCCGTCAGGGCAATTACGACCTGGTCGGCAACAACATGCCGGTGTTCTTCATCCAGGACGCCATCAAGTTCCCCGACTTCGTCCACGCGGTGAAGATGGAACCGCAGAACGAGATGCCCACCGGTGCCTCCGCCCACGACACCTTCTGGGACTTCGCCTCCCTCCAGCCGGAGACCACCCACATGCTTATGTGGCTGATGTCCGACCGCGCCATCCCCCGCAGCTTCCGGATGATGCAGGGCTTCGGCGTGCATACCTTCCGGTTCGTCACGGCCGACGGGCGCGGCACGTTCGTGAAGCTCCACTGGAAGCCGAGGCTGGGCGTGCACTCCCTCATCTGGGACGAGGCCCAGATCGCGGCGGGCCGCGACCCCGACTTCAACCGCAGGGACCTGTGGGAGGCCATCGAGGCCGGCGAGTACCCCGAATGGGAGCTCGGCGTCCAGCTCGTACCGGAGGAGGACGAGTTCGCCTTCGACTTCGACCTGCTCGACGCCACCAAGATCATCCCCGAGGAGCAGGTACCGGTACGCCCGGTCGGCCGGCTCGTGCTCGACCGCAACCCGCAGAACTTCTTCGCCGAGACCGAACAGGTCGCCTTCCACACCGCGAACGTCGTGCCCGGCATCGACTTCACCAACGACCCGCTGCTCCAGGGCCGCAACTTCTCCTACCTCGACACCCAGCTCATCCGCCTGGGCGGCCCCAACTTCAGCCAGCTCCCCGTCAACCGGCCCATCGCCGACGTGAACCACAACCACCGCGACGGATTCGGCCAGCAGGTCATCCACCCCGGCACCAACTACTTCCCCAACTCCCTGGGCGGCGGCTGCCCCGCCCACGCGGGGTCGGGCGGCGGCGCGGGGGTGTTCCGGCACTACGCCGAGCGTGTCGACGGGCAGAAGATCCGGGTGCGCAGCGAGAGCTTCCAGGACCACTACAGCCAGGCAGCCCTGTTCTGGAACAGCATGGCGGACTGGGAGCGGCGCCACATCGCCGAGGCGTTCAGCTTCGAGCTCGGCAAGGTCGTCTCCGTCGCCGTGCGCGAGCGCATGGTCGGCAATCTGGCCAATGTCAACGCCGGCCTCGCGGAGCTGGTCGCCGACGCCGTCGGCGTGAGCGCCCCGGGGGCCGTCGCCGGCGTCAACGCGGCCGCTTCACCGGCCCTCAGCCAGGAGAACCTGCGCGGCTCCGGCATCCGCACCCGCAAGGTGGCCGTCCTGGCCGCCCACGGCACCGACGCCGGCCAGGTCACGGCGGTCCGCGAGCGGCTCACCGCCCAGGGCGCGATCGTCGAGGTCCTCGCCGCCAAGGACGGCAGCGTCCAGGGGGCCGGCGGCGGGTCCCTCGACGTCGACCGCGCGCTGCCCACCATGGCCTCCGTCCTCTACGACGCCGTTCTCGTCCCGGACGGCAAGGAGGCGGTGGCCGCGCTGGCCGCCGACCCGGCGGCCGTACGGTTCGTCGAGGAGGCCTACCGCCACGGCAAGCCGCTGGCCGTCCTCGGTGAGGGCACCCGCCTGCTGACGGCGGCCAAGCTGCCCGAGGACGTCGTCCTGGGCGAGTCGGCACCGGACTTCGGCGTCCTGACCGGCAACGGCACCGCCTCCCCCCAGGACGTCGCCGACGCCCTCGCCGCGGCCCTGGAGCAGCACCGTTTCCCGCGCCGCCCGGGCCTGCTCAACTGACCGGGGCGGTCCGCCGCAGCCCGTTCGGGCGTACGGAGGTGCGACCCGGGCGGCGGCGCGCCAGACTCGAACATGGTGGGGGCAACCGCATCATCTCTTTCGAAAGCGAGTGCCGTGGCATGAGCGCCAAAGACAAGGCCAAGGCGAAGGCCGAGCAGGCCAAGGGCCGGCTCAAGGAGACCACCGGCAAGGCCACCGGCGACCGGCAAATGGAGAGCGAGGGACGCGCCGCCAAGGCCAAGGGCGACGTCCGTGAGGCAGTGCAGAAGGGCAAGGACACCCTCAAGCGGAAGCGTGGTCACTAGCCGCACCACCGCGTCCGCCGCACCGCGGACCGCGTACGGCCGGGCCCCGGGCGCCACCCGCGCCCGGGGCCGTCGCCGCACCGCGACGCGGCAGGCTGCGTCCAGGAAGGCGGTGTGATGAATGGACCGGTGAGGCTCTTCCGGGAAAGCCCCGAGGACCCGTTCTCGGTGGCGGGCGCGGCCTCGGCGGTGCTGGACCACCGGGGGACGGTGGTCGGCTGGGGCGAGCGGGCCGAGAAACTGCTGGGCCACCGCGCCGACGAGGTGATCGGGCGCCCCGCCTCCGACATCCTCATGGCGCCCGGCGACCGCGGGCACCTCACGGACGCGGTGGCGGCGTGCCTGCGGGCCGGCGGCTGGGCCGGGATCGTGCCCGTCGTGTGCCGCGACGGCAACCGCGTGCGGCTGGGCCTGCGGGCCCGCCGCATGACCCGGGCCGGCCCCGAGCCCGAGTGGTTCCTGATCGCCGCCCCCGCGGCGGACGTCATCCAGTGGGAGACCGATCGCTCGGTGCTGGACGGCCTCTTCCGGCGGTCCCCGATCGGCCTGGCCGTGCACGCCCCGGACCTGAGTGTCCTGCGGGTCAACCGGCCGCTCGCCCGCATCGGCGGGATCACCGCCGAACAGGCGCGAGGGCACCGCATCGGCGACTTCCTGGTGGCCGCGGACGCGCGGACGATCGACGGCCGGCTCCGGCAGGTGCTGGAGACGGGCCGCCCCATGATCTTCACCGAGCAGTCCTGCCGGCTGCGCAGCGACCCGTCCCACGAGCGGTTCGTGTCCGTCTCGGCCTTCCGCATGGAGGACTCGGCGGGTGACGTGCTCGGTGTCACGCAGCTGGTCGAGGACGTCACCGAAGGCCACCGGGCCCGGCTGCGCCTCGCCCTGCTCGACGACGCCGGGGCCCGCATCGGGACCACCCTGGACGTGGCGGCGACCGCCCGGGAACTGGCCGAGGTCGTCGTCCCCGCCCTCGCCGACTCCGTCTCGGTCGACCTCCTGGAACCCGTCAGCCGTGGCGAGGAGCCCTCGCAGGACGCCTTCGGGCCCGTGCGCAGATCGGCCGCCAAATCCGTCGTCGCCGAGTCGGAACGGGTACAGCACCCGGTGGGCGAACTGATCCACTTCGCGCCGGAGACACCGCAGGGCCGGTGCATGGCCGAGGTGCGGCCCGTCCTGGTCTCCCACCTGGACGGCATGACCGGCCTGTCGGCCGTGGCACAGGAACGGGCCCGGCAGGCCCAGGCCATCGGCGTCCACTCCGTGATGATGGTGCCGCTGGCCGCGCGCGGCCTGGTCCTGGGACTGGTCACGCTGTGGCGGGCCCGCAGGCCCGAACCGTTCGAGGACGACGACCTCACCCTCGCCGGTGAGTTCGCCGGCCGTGCCGCCGTGTGCATCGACAACGCCCGCCGCTACACCCGCGAGCACCAGGCCGCGCTGAACCTGCAGTGCCGCCTGCTCCCGGCCGAACTCCCCGACCTGCCGGCCGTCGACGTCGCCCACCAGTACATCCCCGCGGGTGCCGTGGCGGGCGTCGGCGGGGACTGGTTCGACGTCATCCCGCTCTCCGGGGCCCGCGTCGCCCTCGTCGTCGGCGACGTGATCGGCCACGGCGTCGACGCGGCGGCCACCATGGGCCGGCTGCGCACCGCCGTGCACACCCTGGCCGACCTCGACCTCGAACCCGAGGAGGTCCTCTCCCACCTGGACGATCTCGTGCACCGGCTGGCCGCCGAACAGGAGGCCAACGCCCGGGACTTCCCCAACGACCAGGTCACCGGCGCCAGCTGCCTGTACGCGGTGTACGACCCGGTGTCCCGCTGCTGCTCGCTGGCGCGCGCCGGCCACCCGCCGCCCGCCATGGTGACCCCGGACGGAAAGGTCACCTTCCCCGACCTCCCCGCCGGGCCGCCGCTCGGGCTGGGCGGCCTGCCGTTCGAGTCCATGGAGTTCGAGCTGCCGCAGGGCAGCCTCCTGGCCCTCTACACCAACGGGCTCATCCAGACCCCGGGCCACGACGTCGACACCGCGCTGGAGATCCTGTCCGCCCAGCTGTCCGGCCCCAACCGCCCCCTGGAGGAGATGGCCAGGAACGTCGTGGCCGCGCTGCTGCCACCGCGCCCCACCGACGACGTCGCCCTGCTCATCGCACGCACCCGGGTGCTCGAACCCGAGCGGGTCGCCACCTGGACCCTGCCGGCGGAGGCGAGCGCCGCCGCACGCGCCCGGTCGCTGATGAACGAGCAGCTGAGTGCCTGGGACCTGGAGGAGATGGCCTTCGCCACCGAGCTGATCGTCAGCGAGCTCGTCACCAACGCCTACCGCTACGCGGGCGGGCCGGTGACCCTGCGGCTGATCCGCGGCCCCCGCCTCATCTGCGAGGTCTCCGACACCAGCAACACCTCACCGCACCTGCGCCGCGCCCGCAGCACCGATGAGGGCGGCCGCGGCCTGTTCCTGGTGGCCCAGCTCACCGAGCGGTGGGGCACCCGCTACGGGCGGGAGGGCAAGACGGTGTGGACCGAGCAGCCGCTGCCCAGCGCGCCGGGGCGGTCCGCCGTGCCCCCGGGCGCCTTCGGGGACCCCCTGGACGCCTTCCCGGACCTGCCGGACGCCTAGCGCATGCCCGCACCTCCCGCCCGGCCCGCGGCGCCCGGCATTGTGGAGAGCGCGCCGCGTTGCCGGGATCGCCTGCGTGCACCCGGTACAAGGGCGGCCGACCGTCTTGCGACCGCCGGGCACCGGACGCCGCGGGCACGTCCTTTCGACCCACGGCGCTCCTTCGCTGAGACGCCCCGGGCGGCCCGCTCACTGCAGGGCGTGGACCGCGGCCGCGAACACCCGCGGC
Source organism: Streptomyces sp. NPDC026206 (assembly GCF_040638465.1). Classification (NCBI taxonomy): domain Bacteria; kingdom Bacillati; phylum Actinomycetota; class Actinomycetes; order Kitasatosporales; family Streptomycetaceae; genus Streptomyces; species Streptomyces sp. NPDC026206. Next base: position 58,614 of record NZ_JBEZYL010000011.1, on the reverse strand, counting down.
AGCCGGCAGGCCGCGGGCACGATCAGGCCGGCCGTGCGCGGGTGTTCGCAGGCCCGCACCAGACACTCCGTCAGCACCCGGTGGCGCCGGGTCAGCCGCCGCCACGCCGCTTCGTAGGCCTGCGGCCGGCCGGAGGCCACGCACCGCACGGCCGCCCCGGCCGTCGCCAGCGCCAGGGCGATGCCCTCGCCGGTCAGGGCGTCCACATAGCCGGCCGCGTCGCCCACCAGCAGCACCCGGCCGGCCACCCGGCGCCGCACCCGCCGGCGCAGCGGCCCCGCGCCGCGCACGGCGCTCTCCCAGGGCCCCCGCAGCAGGGGCGTCAGGCCCGGGAACGACGCGAGACGGTCCTCGTACCCGCCGCGCCCGCGGCCGAGCACCGCGACGCCCACCAGGTGATCGCCGACCGGGGTCACATAGGCCTCGCCGTGCCGCGACCAGTGGACCTCCACGCAGTCCGTCCACGGGCGGACCCCGTAGTGCCGGCGCAGCCCGTAGCGGGCGGGCCGGGGGCCGGACGGCAGCTCCAGGCCCAGGGCCCGGCGGACGGGGGAGTGCAGGCCGTCGGCGGCGATCAGCCAACGCGCCGTCAGCCCGCCGGCGCTGACGCCGCCGGCGTCCTGCCGGACCCCGGTGACCCTTCCCGGCACGACGCGCACGCCCAGCTCGGCCGCGCGCAGATGGAGCGCGGCGTGGAGCTCGGTGCGGCGCACACCCAGCCCGGTGCGGTGGCGGAACTCCGCCTCGGCGCTGCGCTCGCCCTCGACGTAGCGGATGCCGCGCAGCGGACGGCCGGGGACCTGCACGCCGAGGGCGCACAGAGCGCTCACGCCGCCGGGCATGATGCCCTCGCCGCACGCCTTGTCCACCGGGCTGCTGCGCGGCTCGACGACGACGGCCTCCAACCCCGCCAGGGCCGCGTGGATGCCGGCCGCCAGACCCGCCGGGCCGCCTCCCGCCACGAGCAGGTCGATCACGGCCGCACGTCCGCCGGTGCCCTGCCGCCCCCGGTGGGCGCGCCGGCGCTCAGCGCCGCCTCCTCGCAGCGGATGCGCACGCTCAGCAGCAGCGCGTTGAGGACGGTGAAGACCAGCGCGGTCACCCACGCGGTGTGCACGAGCGGCAGCGCGATGCCCTCCGCCACGACCGCGACGTAGTTCGGGTGACGGATCCACCCGTACGGTCCGCCGGTCGCCAGGGGGAGGCCGGGCACGACGATCACGCGGGTGTTCCACTGCCGCCCCAGGGCACGCACGCACCACCAGCGCAGTGCCTGGGCGCCCAGCAGGGCGCCCAGCATCGGCCAGCCGAGCGCGGGGATGAACGGCCGTTCGCCGAGGGCGGCTTCGAACAGGCAGCCGGCCAGCAGGCCGGTGTGCAGCGCGACCATCGCGGGGTAGTGGCCGCCGCCCGATTCCACCCCGCCGCGGGCCAGGCTCCAGCGGGCGTTGCGCAGTGCGACGAGGAGTTCCGCGGCGCGCTCGGCCGCGACCGCGAACACCAGGATCGCGTACCAGGTCAGGTGCTCGGTCATGGGTCCTCCGTCCTACCAGCGCAGCAGCACGAGTTCGGAGCAGAAGCCCGGGCCCATCGCCAGCAGCAGCCCGGGGGAGCCGGGCGGGGGCCGCCGCCCGGCCAGGGTGTCCCGCAGGACGTGCAGGACGGACGCGGAGGAGAGGTTGCCCACCTCGGCCAGCGAGCGCCAGGTGACGTCGAGTGCCTCCGGAGGCAGGCCGAGTACCTCGGTGACGGTCTGCAGGATCCTGGGGCCGCCGGGGTGAGCGACCCAGGCGGTCACGTCCTTGGGCTTGAGGCCGTGCTCGCCGAGGAAGCCGTGCACGTCGTCGGCGAGGTGGCGGCGGATCACCTCGGGCACGGACCGGTCCAGGACGACCCGGAACCCGGAGCCGCCGATGGCCCAGCCCATGGCGCGCTCGGTGCCGGGGTACAGATGGCTGCGCGTGGCCAGGACCACCGGCCCGTCCACCGGCCCGCCCCGACTCTCGCCGCACGCGACGACGGCCGCGGCCCCGTCGCCGAACAGGCCGGTGGCGATCAGGTTGGCCGTGGAGGCGTCGTCGCGCTGGAAGGTGAGCGAGCACAGCTCGACCGACAGCAGGACGGCCACCTGATCGGGCCAGCCGCGCAGGTAGTCGTGCACCCGGGCGATCCCGGCGGCGCCCGCGACGCAGCCGAGGCCGAAGACGGGCAGTCGTTTGACGTCCGGGCGCAGGCCGAGCCGTCCGACGAGCCGGGCGTCGATGGAGGGGGTGGCCAGGCCGGTGACGGAGGTGAACATCAGCATGTCGACGTCGGCGGGCCCGATGCCGGCGGCCCGCAGCGCGCCCCGGACCGCCCGCGCGCCCAGCTCGGTGGCGGCCTTGACGAAGACGTCGTTGGCCGCACCGAAGCCGCCCAGGCGGGCGTACCGGTCCAGGGGCAGCACCATATGGCGCGAGTCGACCAGGACGCCGCGGTGCAGGCGGTCGAGGACGGTGCGGTCGGAGCCGGCCGGCAGACACATGGCGGCGATCATGTCGGTGATCTCGTGCTGGGCATGGCGGTGCGGCGCCAGGACGCCGTGCACGGCTGCGATCCGCGTCGCCATGCCACCTCCTGCCTCAGTGATCTGTTTTCTTCCCATGTGCCCCCGCAGACCCGTGCGGTACCGCCAATCGCCCGTCCGGCGGCGTCGGCCGGGGCCGTGGTACGCCTACGATCACCTCGTGGAGACCTGCGAGCAGCGGCGGCCCGCCGGCGCGGCGCGGCCCCGGCCCGGCCGGGCGGCGGCCCTGGCCGGGGCCTGCCACCCGGGGCCGGCCGCCGCCGTCACGGGCCTGGCGAGCGCACTGGCCGCCGTCGCCGGGCAGAGCGGGTCCCGCTGCGTTCTGGTGGGTGCGGCCGTCCTCGCGGGCCAGCTGTCGGTGGGGTGGTGCAACGACGCCTTCGACGCCCGGCGCGACGCCGCCGCGGGCCGGCGCGGCAAACCCGCCGCCTGCGACGCGGTGTCCGTACCGCTGGTGTGGGGCGCCGCGTTCACCGCGCTGGTGCTCTGCGTGCCGCTGTCGCTCGCCTACGGCCCGCTCGCCGGCGCGGTCCACCTGGCGGGGGTGGTCTCGGCGTGGGCGTACAACCTGTGGCTGAAGGCGACGGCCCTTTCCTGGCTCCCGTACGCCACGGGCTTCGCGAGCCTGCCCGCGTTCGTCGTCCTCGGACTGCCCGGGCGGCCGTGGCCGGCCTGGTGGCTCGTCACGGCCGGCGCGCTGTTGGGCGTCGGCGCCCATCTGGCCGACGCGCTGCCGGACATCACCGCGGACCTCGCGTCGGGGGTACGGGGCCTGCCGCACCGCCTGGGCGCGCGGGGCACGCGCCCGGCGCTGCCCGTTCCCCTCGTCGCGGCCACCGCGGTGCTGGTGCTCGGGCCCCCGGGGCCGCCGGACACGGCGGGGCTCACGGCACTGGGAGCGGCCGCGGCGTCGGCGGTGGCCGGGGTCCGGCTCGAACGCCGCTGGGACAGGGCGCCCTTCGCGGCGGCGGTCGTCGTGGCGGGGGCGGACGTGGCCCTGCTGCTCGTGCGGGGAGCCGGTCTCACGTGACGGGGGCCGTGGCCGGTTCCACGGCCCGCACGGTCGCCCGCAGCGGGACGGACGGCTGCAGCAGGAGGCCCGCCTCGGGTTTCACATCTCCCCCGTCGACGTCCAGGTGGAAGCGCTGCGCCAGCGTCGCGAGCACCAGCGCCGCCTCGACGAGGGCGAACCGGGCACCCAGACACGTACGCTGGCCCCCGCCGAAGGGGAACCAGGCATGGTCGGGGACGGGGTCGGGGGCGTCGGCGTCCCAGCGCTGGGGGCGGAAGGCGACCGGGTCGGGGAACCAGCGCTCGTCCCGGTGGGTGGACCACTGGCTGCACCAGACGATGGTCCCCGCTTCGAGGGACTGCCCGCCCAGCGTGGCGCCTTCGGTGGCCACCGCGGGGATGACCCACGCGGGCGGGTAGAGCCGCATGGCCTCCTTGATGATCTGCTGGGTCCACGTGAGCTGTTCGTAGTCCTCGTACGCGGGTGGCCGGCCGGCCAGCACCCGGTCCAGCTCCTCGGCGAGCCCCGCCCGGGCGGCCGGGGACGTCGAGAGCAGGAACCAGGTCCACGTCAGGGCGGTGGAGGTGGTCTCGTGGCCCGCCGCCCACAGCGTCACCGCCTCGTCGCGCACCTCGCGGGTGGACAGGGAGCGGCCCTTCTCGTCCCGGGCGGCCAGCAGCCTGCTCAGCAGGTCGTCGCGCTGCGCGGCCCGTCCCTCACCGGTACCCCTGCGCCGGGCGTCGATCAGCCGGCCGACCTCGGCGTCGATGACGCCGACGGCGGCGAGCAGCCGCAGCCGTGAGGGGGTGCGTACCCAGGACGGCAGGAACAGGTTGATCCCCCGCAGTTCGGCGCCGGTCTCGCGCTGGACCACGGCCATCGCGTTGGCGAGCAGGTTGCCCCGGCCCTCCAGGTCGTTGCCGAAGAGCGTACGGACGACGATCCGCTGGGTGAGCCGGGCCATCTCCCTGCGCACATCGATGCGCTGGCCGTCCCTCCAGCGCCCGGCGAGCGTCATGGAGCAGTCGACCATCGTCTGCGCGTACGAGCGCACCTGGCGGGGGCGGACGGTCGGCTGGACGAGGGCCCGCTTACGGCGCCAGTCGGCGCCCCGGCTGAGCAGGACGCTGTTGCCGACCACCTGTTTGAGCGCCCAGCCGATCTCCAGGCTCTCAAAGCTCTGTTCGACCTCCCCGAGGAGTTCGGCGATGTGCTCGGGGCGCGAGATGAACACGCTCGGGCGCGGACCGAGCGACCAGGTCACGAAGTCCCCGAAGTCGTCGCGCAGCCGCACGAAGAAGGCCAGGGGATCCTTGCCGAAGGTGAGCAGGTTGCCCAGCAGCGGCAGACCGCGTGGACCGGCCACGGGAAGCACGGGAACCTCGGACGCGGCCATGGGGGACAGACCTCCCGGTGTGGGGGGACGACTGGCGTGAGGGGTGGTGGATCTCATTCTTATGTACCCTGAAGCGCATGAAATAAGGCTTTCACCTGATATCGGGGCTCAGGGTGTGTGCGGCGCGCGCCCCTGGGGCGGCGGCCCGCCGTCACACCGCGGGGCGGCGCAGACCGCGCAGGACCTTGCCCTCCGTGCTGAGGTAGCCGTGGGCGTAGTCGAAGCGGGGGGTGCCGGAGAAGATGAGGTAGAGCCACTTGAAGTTCTCGGCGAAGACATAGGCGGGGCAGTGGTCGCCCTTGGGCATGGGCCGCCTGGTGACGTCGGCGACGACGGTGTAGCCGCCCGGCACGCGGTGGTACTTCCTGAGGTTCTCGAAATAGCGCCAGGCCGTGGTCCGGTAGAAGGCGTCGCCGGTCTGCCAGAACAGCTGGAAGGCGCAGTTGGCGTACTCCGGTCGCAGTTCGTTGCGGGCGTTCAGGACGGCCGGGCGCGCGTAGTCGATGGCTTCGGGGATGACGGCGTACTTGTCGAGGACGGCCGTCCAGGACCGGTAGTAGTCAGCGGCCAGGGCGTTGTCCCCGCCGACCGGCAGGATCGCGACGGCCAGCGAGGACTGGTGCCGGTTCAGCAGGGCTCCGGTGCGGAAGTCGACGTGCTTGAACCACAGCAGTCCGCCCACCCGCTCGGCCTGGTGCTTCCTGAGCGCGTCGTCGAACATCGCGAACCAGTCCCGGCACTCCTCGTCGCGGAACATCACCCAGGCACCCCACAGATACTCGTAGAACGAGTCCACCGGGGGGTCGACCGCGCTGCCCTGCCGGTCGGCCCACTGGCCGCTCTCCACGTTGAGGCTGGTGGCGAGCAGGCCGAGGGAGGAGCGGCGCTGCACCACCGCGCGCACGGCCCGCTTGGCGGCCCGCCAGTACCGGCTGTCGCCGGTGAGCTCGGACAGGAGACCGAATTCCAGGATGTTGGTGCCGATCTCGGCCACCGGCAGCGTGGCGCCCGAGACGCGGCCGGTGCGCAGGTTGACGTACCGGTAGGGCATGCCGGTGGGCGACTTGGTGAAGGCGGGCAGGAGCCGGTCCGTCAGGTCCACGCAGCGGTCGAGCAGGCTCCTCCTGCCGGTGGCGAGGTAGCCCGAGAGCAGGCCGCCCACCAGGCGGATGGTGGTCTCGAAGACCTGGAAGTCGGCGTCGACATCGACGTCCAGACGGTCCGTGATCCAGTCGGCGCACAGCTCGACCTCGCTGTCGAGGCCCATGATGTAGTGCGTGTCGAGCGCCTCGACGATGGACAGGCCCATCGGGTGCCCCTTGGCGAAGAACTCGCGGTGGCCGCCCGAGACCGGCAGCACCTCGTCATGCCCCCAGGCGAGCCGCTTGTATCCCTCCCACGCGTGGACGAACTCCGCGCGGATCTCCCGCGCCTTCTCCGGGTCCGGCAGGACCTCCGCCGTCGCTATGGGCACCGCACGCGCCGCCCGGGCGGCGCGCACGGCCCCCGGCCGGAGGTCCGCCGCGGCTCGCCGGGTGCCGCCGGATCCGCCGCCCGCGGTGAGAGCACCCGCGGCGGCCAGCGCGTACAGCATGCCGCGCCGGGTCGTCCGCGCGGCGAGCGAGTTGTTGATCATGACGGGCAGGTCCTCCTGACCACCGGCTCCGGACCCGGACACTGATCGCAGTATGGAGCTGATCGGCCCCGCCGCGCGGCAGGCGCGGCGTCCAAGGCGCCGCATGGGCGCCGCATGGGCGCCGGGCGTCCTCAGGACGTGGGTGCCTGGTGGTCGGTCAGCCAGTCCAGGTAGTGCGGGCTGCGCCGCACGGCGGCCGCGTAGACCCGCTCCGCGCGGGCGGCGACGGCGGGTGCGTGCGCGTCGAGCGCGCCCTGCCGGTGCCACAGCAGCCGGTGCCGGATCCGCAGCGGAGTGCCCGTCAAAGGGCGCGGGACGATGCCCGGTGTGCCGCGGAAGGTGGCCTGTCCCAGGCCCACCGCCTGCCCGTCGGCGATGAGTTCGCGGGCCGCGCCGGCCTCGGCGTCGTGACGGACGGTCGCGGTGAAGCCCGCCTCGGCGCACGCCAGGGCGAAGGATTCGAACAGGCCGTTGCCCTGGCTGGCCGTCAGGGTCCATTCGGCCTTGGCCAGCTCGGCCAGGCCGACGACGGGACGTGCGGCCAGCGGGTGGGTGGCGGGCAGCAGCACGAAGGCCGGTTCTGTGGCGATGGTCGCCGACCGGAGGTCGGACGGGAGCTCGAAGCCGGGCCGGATGTACTCCACCACGGCCGCCAGGTCCTGCTGTCCGCTGGCCACGAGGTCGGCGGCGGTGGACAGGTTCGACTCGGTGCGCAGGGTGGGCAGGGCGCCGGGGAAGAGGTCCTGGAGCTCGCGCACCAGCCCCACCGCGAGCGGGCCCGGCGTGGCGACGTAACGCAGCGGCCGGCGGCCCTCGGTGGAACCGGTGTGCAGGGCCGACTCGCGCTGGATCGCGTCGATCGACGGCAGCACCGAGCGCGCCTTGGCGAGCACGAACTCGCCCAGCGCGGTCGGCGAGGCCCCTTGGAGCGATCGCACGAACAGGGCCCCGCCCAGCAGTCGCTCGATCCGCCGTAACTGCGTGGTGAGCGTGGGCTGGGAAACCCCCAGCGCGGCGGCCGCCTTGGTGATGCTGCCCGCGTCGGCGATCGCGCAGACCGCTCTGAGATGGCGAACTTCCAGGTCCATAGCTCGATACTATGAGCGAATGCGATTACTTGAAACTTCCAGTTCTTGTCAGGGTGGGCCTAGTAGATCTTGAACGGCACATCCCGGGAGGGCACAGATGTCGGACTCCGACGTCACGCGCGTCGCACGTCGAGTCATGGAGCCGGTCCTGCGCCACCAGCGCAAGGGGCAGCGGACGGGCAGCTGCGCCCTGACCCCCTGCCCGGCCTGCAGGGATGCCCACCTCGTCCGGGTCGAGAGGTGCATCGCGGCGGGCGAGCCGGTGCGCTTCGTGCTGCCCGCGTTCCCCGGCAAGTCCCCCAACACCGCCAAGGTGCTGGGCGTCCTGCCCGATATGGCCGAGAAGCTGGCGCTGGAATTCCTCAGCGGGCTGACCGAGCGCATCCGCCAGGTGTACGCACCGGGGGCCGAGATCCTCATCTGCTCCGACGGGCGCGTCTTCAGCGACGCGGTGGGCATACCGGACGAGCACATCACCGCCTACCAGCGCGAGATGCAGACGCTGATCGACGCCCTGCCGCAGCCGAGCGGCATCGGCCTGTTCAACCTGGAGGACATGCCCGAACTGGCCGGGCTCCCCCACGACCGGATGCGCGAGATCCTCTCCGAGCGGTACGCCGAACCCCTGGAGCAGCTGCGCAAGCGGGTCCGCGCGGGCGAGGAGGCCCCGCTGTACCGGGCGATCACCCGCTTCCTCTTCGAGGACGGCAACACCCCCGAGTACACCGGCAGCCGCTCCGCCCTGCAGCGCGACGCCCGCGCCCGCGCCTACGTCGTCATCCAGCGCAGCAAGGCGTGGGGCGATCTGCTCGCCGACCGGTTCCCCGGCGCCGTACGGCTGTCCATCCACCCGCAAGCCTGCGGCGCGGACAAGCTCGGCATCCACCTGGTTCAGACCCCGGACAACTGGCTGACCCCCTGGCACAGCGTCGCGCTGGACACCGGCGACGGCGGCCATGTGCTCATCAAGCGCAGCGAGGCCGAGGAGCGGGGCGCCGAGCTGGTGCGGATCGCGGGACGGCCGAGCCACTACGTGCTCAGCGCGCCCGCGGCCACCGCCGCCTGACCGCCCTTCCCACCCACCGGAGGACCTCACATGACCACCAGCGACCTCTGCGGTCACCGGCTCACCCCGATGGAGCCGTTCGGCATCCGCCTCGACGCCGCCATGCCCGGCACACCGGTCGGCGACCTGCCCGTGGACCGGCTGCGCGAGCTGGCCCGCGAGCACCACCTCCTGCTGCTGCGCGGCTTCAGGGGCTTCGACGGGGCCGGAGAGCTCGCCGAGTACAGCGCGCGCTGGGGCGAGCTCGGCATGTGGCCCTACGGCGCCGTGCTGGAGCTGGTCGAGCACGACGACCCCGAGGACCACATCTTCGACCACCGCTATGTGCCGCTGCACTGGGACAGCATGTACCGGGAGCAGGTCGCCGAGTTCCAGGTCTTCCACTGCGTCGACGCGCCCGGTGCCCAGGACGGCGGCCGGACCACCTTCACCCAGACCGAGGCCGTGCTGCGGCAGGCGGACCCGGCGCACCGGCGGCTGTGGGAGCAGGTCACCGGCCGGTACCGGCGCGCGGTGACGGACTACTCCGGCGAGTGCGTGTCGCCCGTCGTCACCACCCACCCCGACGGCTTCCCGGTGATCCGCTACAACGAGCCGGTGCCGCCGGGCGAGGAGTTCATCAACCACCCCGAGCTGGAGTTCACCGGGGTGGGCGAGGAGCGGCTGCCGGAGTTCCACCGCACCCTGCAGGCGGCGCTGCACGACCCGCGCCACCAGTACGCGCACGCCTGGCGGACCGGCGACGTGGTGGTCGCCGACAACTACACGCTGCTGCACGGCCGCGAGGCCTTCGCCAGCCGCTCCCCGCGCCACCTGCAGCGCGTCCATGTACTCGGCACCCCGCCGATGGAGAACACGGCGCTGGTCCGATGAGCCCGCGGGCGACGACGGCAGGGGAGCGGACCGCACCGGGGACGGCCCGCTCCCTGATGACCGGCGAGGAATACCTGGACAGCCTGCGCGACGGGCGCGCGGTGTACATCGACGGCGAGCGCGTCGAGGACGTCACCACCCACCCCGCGTTCGCCAACTCGGCACTGTCGGTGGCACGGCTCTACGACGCCCTGCACGCGCCGAAGACGCGGGACGTGCTCACCGCCACCGACGACTTCGGCCTGCGCACCCACCGGTTCTTCAAGCCCAGCCGGTCCGCCGGGGAGCTGATGGCTGCGCGTGAGGCGATCGCCACCTGGTCGCGGATGGGCTACGGGTTCCTGGGCCGCACCCCCGACTACAAGGCCGCCTTCATGTCGGGGCTGGCCGCCAACGCCGGCTTCTACGGCGAGTTCGCGCCCAACGCGACGCGCTGGTACCAGGAGTTCGCGGGCCGTGGCCTCTACCTCAACCACGTCCTCATCAACCCGCCGACCGACCGCAAGCGGGCCATCCACGACATGCGCGACGTCTTCGTGCACGTCGAGCGGGAGACCGACGAGGGCATCGTGGTCTCCGGCGCGAAGATGCTCGCCACCGGCTCGGCCATCACCAACGCGAGCTTCGTCGCGCCGGTCGCCTCCGCCGCACTCACCCCCGGTCAGGGGGAGGACTTCGCGGTGGTGTTCTTCGCCCGCATGGACAACCCGGGCGTGAAGCTGATCTGCCGCACCCCCTACGCCCGGCGGGACCGCGCCCCCTTCGACGCCCCGCTCTCCGGCCGCTTCGACGAGAACGACGCCGTGCTGGTGCTGGACCGGGCGCTGATCCCCTGGGAGGACGTGCTCGTCCACCGCGACATCCAGCGGGCCACCGGCTTCTACGCCAGGTCCGGCTTCGCCAACCTCTACACCTTCCAGTCCGGCGTCCGGCTGAGCGTCAAACTGGAGCTGATGGCAGGGCTGCTGTCGCTGGGCACGAAGGCCAACGGCACCGACGCCTTCCGTGGCGTGCAGGCGGCGGTCGGCGAGCTGGTGACCATGCGCGACATGGTCCGTGGCCTGACCACCGCCATGGCCCTGGACCCCGAGCCGGGCACGGACGGCATCGTGCTGCCGAAGCTGGAGTACGCCTCGGCGATGCGCATGTACAACGCGCAGATCTGGGACCGGGTGCACGAGATCTTCGAGACCGTCCTCGGCGGATCGCCGCTCGTGATCCCCTCCAGCGTCCGGGACCTCGACCACCCCGACCTGCGCCCGCTCATCGACCGCTTCTACCGCGGCTCGGACACCACCGCCCACGACCGGATCAAGCTCTTCAAGCTGATCTGGGACGCGATCGGCACCGAGTTCGGCGGGCGGCACGAGCTGTACGAACGCAACTACTCCGGCAACGGCGAGCAGGTGCGGCTGGACGCGCTGAAGTGGGCGACGGGCCGCGGCGCGCTCGCGGCGTACGAGGCGTTCGTGCACGAGTGCATGGACGACTACGACACGACGGGCTGGACCCGGGGCCCCTGGCGCACGGACCCCGCGGCCACCGCCGGGTAGGACTCCGCCGAGGGCGGGATGGCACCGGCCGCACCGGGATACGGTGCGGCCGGCCGCTCTGTGCATCAGGGGGCGGGGCCGGGCGGCGACCGGCTTGCGCCCGGTTCACCCGGCCGCGGGAGCGGCTCGACCGTCAGCCGGTCCAGCGCTGGTAGTCCAGCCCGTTGCAGGAGAACGCGCGCAGCCCGTACGCGTAGCTGTCGTCGATACAGCGGCCCGTGTTCTCGTTCCGCCAGTGGCCGTTGGTGCCCCACCAGCGCTGGTAGTTCAGCCCGTTGCAGGGGTACGCGCGCAGCCCGTAGGCGGAGCTGTCGTCGATGCAACGGCCCGTGTTCACGTTCTTCCACCCGCCGTTGCTCCCGTACCACTGCTGGTAGGTGAGCCCGTTGCAGGGGAACGCGCGCAGTCCGTACGCGTAGCTGTCGTCGATGCAGCGGCCGGTGTTGGCGTTCCTGAGCGTGTACCCGGCTTTGACCTGGGCGGTACCGGAGGAACCGGAGCTCTGGCCCTCGGACACGGGCAGGGCCGTCGCAGTTCCCGTGGCCGTGAGGGAGGCGATCCCCACCGCCAGGACGACGGCCCCGCGTGCTCCACTGACCGGGATCAGCTTTCTCAGTCGCACAGTCTCTCCTCGGAGTAGAAACCTGCGTGGGGGAGCGCTCAGGAAGCCTGCACCCCAGCGCCCTCCCAGGGAAGCCCCGGCTGATCCCGCAGACGTGAACCGGCCACCGCCCCGCCCTTGAGCGGGCGGGACAGGCCGGTCATGCCGGTCGTGCGCCGGTCTGTTCCTCGTAGGCGTCCACCAGAGCCTGGATATCGATCTTCTTCATTCCCAGCATGGCCTGCATGACCCGGTTCGACCTGACCGGGTCGGGGTCGCTGAGCAGCTCGGTCAGCCGCCTCGGGACGACCTGCCAGGACAGGCCGTACCTGTCCTTCAGCCAGCCGCACGCGCTCTCCTGCCCGCCCGCGGTGAGCTTCGCCCAGAGTTCGTCGACCTCTTCCTGCGTATCGCAGTCGACGCACAGGGAGACGGCCTCGTTGAACGTGAACCGCGGGCCGCCGTTGAGGGCGATGAACCGCTGCCCGGCAAGTTCGAACGTGACCACCATGACCGTTCCGGGCTCGCCCGGCCCGGCCTCGCCGTACCGCTGTACATCCACCACACGCGAATCCCCGAAGACGGACGTGTAGTACTCGGCGGCCTCTTCCGCCTGATGGTCGAACCACAGGAACGTCGTGATCTTCTGCATGCCGCATCCTCCTCGTCTTCCTCGTCTGCCTCGTCCTCCCCGCCGACCGGTGCGCGCAGTCCTCGGTCCGTCCGGTCGGCGGAGGCAGGCCTGCCGGTTCCTTGGAGGGCAGGAGCCCACCTTCGGGTGTATTCGGGTCATTCGCCACCCGCGCGCGTGGCCGGTGCGGCATGGTGCACATACTCACGCCGAATGGGTAGCCGTGCATCCATCACGGGAGGCGAGTTGTCTGCTGAGGCCATGGAGAAGCCGCCGGAGGAATTACGGTTCCGCTCTCCCACGCTGACCGTCCTCGAGAAGAGCCCCCTGACCGCGAAGTCGATGAGCAGGCGCCTGCCCCAGCTCGTACGCAAGGCGCTCTCCCTGGGCTGGCGGGTGGACCGGCGCGCCGTGGTCCTGCTGCTGACGTGCCAGGTGCTGTCCGCGGCGTTCGAGGCGTTCGGGCTGCTGGCCACCACGCGCACCATCACGGCGCTGATCACCTCCGGCCACATCCAGGACCGTCTCCGGGAGGCGCTGCCCTCCCTCGTCCTCCTCGCCGCGGCCGCCGGCGCCCGCGCGCTGCTCGGCATCGTCATCAACAACATCTCCAGCCGCCTGGCCCCGCGCATCTCCCGGGAAGCGGAGATGCAGATGCTCGACGCCGCGATCCACACCGAACTCGCGGCCTACGACAGCCCCGGGTTCAACGACATGCGGGAGGCCGCGGACCGGGGCGCGGATGTCGCGCAGGACCTGCTCGTCGAGTCCCAGGACCTCATGGCCTGTCTCGCCTCCCTGGCCGCGGCGGCCGGCGTGGTGACGCTGCTGCACCCGGTGCTGCTGCCCCTGCTGTTGCTGGCCACGCTTCCGCAGGGCATCGCCAGTGTGAAGGGCGCCCGCGTCCACTACCTGTCCTCCCGTGCCCTCAGCGGCGAGCGCCGGGTCCTGGGCCTCATGCGGTGGCACATGACCGATAAGGACCCCGCCGACCAGCTCCGCTCCTGCACCATGGCCGACTTCCTCCTCGGCCGGTACCGGGCGATCGGCCGGCGGATCGACGTCGCGACCGACAAGGCCGTGCACCGGGGCGCCCGGTACGCGCTCCTCGGCGCGGTGGCCGGCGGGCTGGCCTCCGCGCTGGTGTGGACGGCCCTGGTGGTGCTGCTGGGCACCGGCCACATGTCCGTCGCCTCGGCGGGCACGGCGGTCTTCGCGCTGCGTACGGTCGGCTCGTCCTTGCGCGGCGCCGTGGCCTACGGCTCGCGCCTGTTCCGCACGGGCCTGTATCTGGACGACTGGGCCGAGTTCATCGAGAAGGCCGGCGGCCACCGCATGGCGCGCGGCACCACTGTCCCCTCGGCTCCGCTGTCCGTGCAGGCCGAGGCGCTCACCTACCGCTACCCGGGCTCGGACCGTCCCGCGCTGGAGAAGGTCAGCCTGGAGGTGCGCCGCGGCGAGGTCCTGGCCCTGGTGGGCGAGAACGGCTCGGGCAAGACCACGCTCAGCAAGCTGCTGTCCGGCCTGTACCTGCCCACCGACGGCAGTGTGACCTGGGACGGCGTCCCCACCACCGACCTCGACCCGCACGAGCTGTGGACCCGGACGGCCGTCGTCCCGCAGCACTACGCGCACTGGCCCATGACGGTCCGCGAGAACATCACCCTCGGACAGCCGCATGGGGGCGACGCCGCCGTCCTGCGCGCCGCGACGCACGCGGGCGCCGACGAGGTGATCGACGACCTGCGCAGCGGGCTGGACACCCTGCTGGCCCGCGAGTGGTTCGGCGGCGTGGAGCTGTCCGGTGGCCAGTGGCAACGCGTCGCCATCGCCCGTGCCTTCTACCGGCCGGCCGGGCTCCTGGTCATGGACGAGCCCACCAGCGCCCTCGACGCGCGGGCGGAGCACCGCATCTTCACCGGCCTGCGGAAGGCCGCCCAGGACCGGGCCGTCGTCCTCGTCACGCACCGCCTGGCCAACGTCGCCGTCGCCGACCGCATCGTCGTCCTCGACCACGGCCGTGTCATCCAGCAGGGAGGCTTCACCGAACTCGTCGAGGCCCCCGGGCTCTTCCGGGAGCTGTGGGAGCTGCAGAACGACCGCGGGACCGCGGAGGCCCAGCGGTGACGGCTGTCATGCCCGGGCGGCAAGGCCGGCCTGTCCGACCGCGCCCAGGACCGTAGGCCCGCACAGAGCACAGGCGCCGCGTCCACGCGTGTTTGAGTCAACCACGAACCTTCCGCGGACCGCGATGTGACGGGGTGTGATGTTCCGTGCGCACAAAGGTCCGTGCGGGACGGGTGCCCTTCGGAACGTGGTACCCCATGGCGCTCCCGCGTCACTGCGGGTGGTCGTCCTGAACAAGATCCTTCCGCTCGCGGCGGTCTGAGCGCCTCTGCCAGGGTCAGGGCGTTCATCCGTCCATCAGCGAGGAGGGATCGTTGTGAAGAGTGCTGTCCGGATCCGGAGGCGAGCCGCCCTGACGGCGGGCGCGTCCGGGTTCATCGCCGCAGGGCTGATATGGGGACCCGCTCCGGCACAGGCGATGCAGCCACCGGGCGGCGGCAGCGCCCCACGGCCGGCCGCGGCGGCGGACAGAACCTCCGGGCCCGCCGCGGACGAGGACGCGCCGCTGCTCGACGCCGGGTCTCCCGACGGCAAGCGGTTCCGCGCCACCGGACGCCTGGTCGGCGGCGGTGGTACGACGTGCACCGCCACACTCGTCCACGCCCCGGGCAGGCCCGACCCCGGCGCCAAGGCGCTCGTCCTGAGCAACGGGCACTGCGCCGACGACACCATGGGCACCGACGACGTCGTCATCGACAAGCCTGCTCCCCGGGGGTGGGATTTCACCCCCGCCTACTTCCACGACAACGCCCCCGAGCACAAGAAGTTCACCGTCGAGCGCATCGTCTACGCGACGATGAAGGACATCGACGTCTCGGTGCTGCGGCTCTCGGCCACCTACGGCGACCTGGCGAAGCTGAACGTCACGCCGCGGACCCTCGCGGCCGACCGGCCCGCTCCCGGCACGGCGCTGCGGGCCGCCCACGCCCCGGCCGACGGGGTCGAGCCGGGGCAGCAGTACCTGCGCCTGTCCACCTGCCAGGTCACGGCCTCGCGCGTGGCCCTGCACGAACACACCTGGCTGTGGCGGGACTCCACCCGTACCGACTGCCTCGGCATCAGCGGCGGCTCCTCCGGCGGGCCCGTCACCACGGCGAGGGACACCGGCCGGCTCGTCGGGATGCTCAACACCATCGTCACCCCCGGCTACCTCGGCTGCGGTCTGGGGCGGCCCTGCGAGGGCAGCGGCAAGGGGCTGGTCGTGCCCCGGGACAACGCCGCCTACGTCACACCCGTCGACGCGGTCGGCTCCTGCCTGGAGGGTGCGGTCCTGCGGCTGCACAAGAAGGGCTGCCGCCTGGACCGCGGTGAACAGGTGAACGTCACCGCCCAGGGACAGCACACCCGGAGCGACACCGCGGACGGACCGGCCCGCTGGGACGCCCACGTCACGCCGGGCCACGCCGGGCGCCACTCCTACGCCGCGTTCAAGAGCGGCCCGTTCGGCGTCGTCGACTGCACCAGGCCCGACGGCTACGGCACGCCCCGGCGGCTGACCTCCGCGGGCCTGGATCACAAGGAGCTCCTGCCGGCGCAGGACAACCTGTACGTGCTGTGCGTGGCCGGCGGACCGGACGCCACCTTGAAGGGCGACGACTGGGCGAAGTCCCTGGAGCACCCGTCCTACGCCTACGCGCGCGTCGACAACACCCCGCCGTCCGTGGCCCCGAAGGCCGACATCCAGCTGTTCGACGGCGAGGACGCCTTCTACTGGGTCCGGCCCGGCTACGCGCCCTGGGAGATCACCGGCTACAAGGTCAAGTACGGGCCCCGGGCGACCACGGACTGCGCGGACACCACGGGATACCGCGACTACCTCGGCATCCCCACGACCCTGCGGGCCGCCGACGGCCCCTGGACGTACTGCGCCATCGGCTCCGACAGCGCCGGCAACGCCACGCCGCCGGCCACCTTCGCGGTGCCGTCGGCGACTCGCTGACCACCGGGCCCGTACGGGCGCCGCACCGCCGGTGCCCGCCGGCCGCGCACTTCCCCGCGGAAGCGCGCGGCCGGCGGCGTGCGGTCAGTGCGCGGAGCGGGACAGGGCCTCCCGCACCGCCTCGTCCGTGCGGGCCACCAGTGCCGAGCCGTCGTCCGCGGTGATGATCGGCCGCTGGATCAGCTTCGGGTGCTCCGAGAGCGCCGCGATCCAGCGGTCGCGCGCGCCCGCCTCGCGCGGCCAGTCCTTGAGGCCGAGCTCCTTGGCCTGGGCCTCCTGCGTCCGTGCGATGTCCCACGGCTCCAGACCGAGCCGGTCGAGCACGGCACGGATCTCGTCGCCGTCCGGCACGTCCTCGAGGTAGCGGCGGACGGTGTAGTCGGCGCCCTCCGCGTCGAGCAGGCCGATGGCACTGCGGCATTTCGAGCAGGCCGGGTTGATCCAGATCTCCATGGCCCCCACCGTATCGCGAGCCCCGTTCAACGGAGGCTGACCAGGGCCGTTGTCAGTGCCCGGCAGTAAAATGGGGGGAGTTGGAAAAGCACGGAAAGCACGGAAGAGCACAGAACAAGCGCAGGACCGCGTCAGGAGGATGCCGATGGCCGTAGCCGTAACACCCTGTCCCCTTCCCGACCTGCCGAGCGTGGCGACGCTGCCGAAGAAGCGCCTGCCCGCCGGGCGGCCGCGGGACTGGTACGAGTCGCACAACCGCCGCCTGAAGGCGATGCGCCTGGTCATCGCCCTGCTCCACTCGGGCGTCTACCGTCCGCGGACGGCGACGAACCGCCGGATACGCACCGTCGCCGTCCAGATCGGCGTGCGCCCGCCCTCCGACGCCACCTGCCGGATGGTGCGCGCCCTCATGCTCATGCGCCACGGCAGCGGTTCCTGACCGCCGCCTCCCGCTCGCAGCACCGGTCCCCTTCCCGCCGGGGAGGCTGGGAGGGGACCGGCCGGCAGCGATTCCTCGCCGAGCCGTCGAGCAGACCGAGGACTGCGGCGGTTCCGAGGGTCATGACGGCGGTGCGGCGCATGAAGTACCTCTTATCCGTTCATCGGCTCTGACGTATCACGCCTGCCCCCGCCCGCGGCCCCACAAGCACCGTGTCGCCCGTACGGGGCATGGAGAAACGGTGTCTCGACCGTGAGTTCGGGGGCCGCCGCCCGCGGCGCTCGCCCAAGCCGACCGAACAGCCCCGCGGGCGCGCACCCCTGGGGTCCGCACATCCCAGGGTTCCTCCCGTAGTGGGGCCCGGGGGCGGGCGGCAGCCTGGGGACATGATTTCGCAGGCGTACGGGAAGACCATGGCCTCCATGCTGGAGCTGGTGCGCGACGTCCGGGAACGCGGCCTCTACCCGTTCGAGCCGGCCTTCGCCGCGGGCCAGGACGTACGGACCGAGCTGGACGGCACCGATGTGCTCGTACTGAGCACCAGCAACTACCTCGGCCTCGCCGGGCACCCCGCGATCACCCGGGCGATGAAGAGCGCGCTGGACCGCTTCGGCTCCGGCAACTGCGGCGCACGGCTGGTCAACGGGACCACGACACTGCACCTGGAGCTGGAGTCCCGGCTCGCGGACTGGCTGGGCGCCGAGGCGGCGCTGACCTTCAGCTCGGGCTACATGGCCAACCTCGGGGCGATCTCCACCATGTGCGACTCCGAGACCGTCATCATCACCGACCAGTTCAACCACATGAGCATCATGGACGGCTGCCGGCTGGCGGAGAGCCGCATCAAGATCTTCTCCCACAACAGCACGGCCAAGCTGGAGTACATCCTCGAGCGCAGCGCCGGCGCGGCCAAGCGCTTCGTCGTGGTCGACGGCGTCTACTCGATGGACGGCGACCTGGCCCCGCTGGACGAGATCGCCCGGCTGGCACGGCGCCACGACGCCGTGCTCATGGTCGACGAGGCACACGGCCTCGGTGTCATGGGGCCGTCCGGCCGGGGCGCCACCGAGCACTTCGGCATCGTGCCGGACCTGTGGATGGGCACCTTCAGCAAGTCGCTGGCCGGAGTCGGCGGTGTGATCGCGGGTGACCGCGACGTCATCGACTACATCCGTCACACCTCGCACATGTACACCTTCAACGCGAGCCTGCCGGCCGTCACCGTCGCCGGAGTGCTCAAGGCCCTGGACATCCTGCAGCGCGAGCCCTGGCGCATGCGTCGGCTGTGGGAGAACACCGAGCGGTTCCGCACCGGCCTGGCCGAGCTGGGATTCGACGTCATGGGCACGCGCACGCCCATCGTGCCGATCCGCGTCGGCGACGAGATGACCGCGCTGCGCATGGCCAGGGACCTGCTGCGACGGGGCGTGTACGTCTTCACCGCGATGTTCCCCGCCGTACCCGTCGGCAGCGCCCGCTTCCGGACCACGGTGACCGCCGCGATGCGGCCGCAGGACATCGACCACGCGCTGAACGCCCTGAAGGAGGTCGGGGAGGCCCACGGGCTGCTCGACTGACGGCTGCGCCGGGCGCACCGCACGCTCCACCGTTCGCACGCCGAGTACGCGCCAAGCACGCAAGCACGCCAAGCACGCCAAGCACGCCAAGTACTACAAGGGGGAAACGATGCCCGTAACCACGGCATCAGACGACGACGGCACAGCGATAGCGATCGTAGGCCTCGGGGGGCTGTACCCGGGGGCCGCCACCATCGAACGGTTCTGGGACAACATCGTCCACGGTGTGGACAGTCTGCGCGAGGTCCCGGACACGCACTGGTCCGTCGCCGACCACTACGACCCGGACCCGGCCGCACCGGACAAGACGTACTGCACTCGCGGCGGCTTCCTGCCCGAAGTCCCCTTCGACCCGCTGGAGTTCGGGCTGCCGCCCAAGACGCTGGAGTACACCGACGTCCTGCAGCTGCTCAGCCTCCTCGTGGCCAGGGACACCCTCGCCGACGCCGGCTGTACGGACGCCGAGTGGCACGACCGGTCCCGGACCGGCGTCGTCCTGGGCGTGACCGGCTCCAACTCGATCATCCAGCCGCTGTCCACGAGGCTGCAGACACCGGTGCTCAAGAAGGCCGTCCGCAGCTGCGGACTCACCGAGCGCGACGCCGAGGAGATCGCGGACAGGTTCGCCAAGGCCTTCGTGCCGTGGGAGGAGAACGCCTTCCCCGGTCTGCTCGGCAACGTCGTCGCCGGCCGCATCGCCAACCGCTTCGACCTCGGCGGCATCAACTGCACGGTCGACGCGGCCTGCGCCAGCTCGCTGGCCGCGGTGCGGATGGCCGTCGACGAGCTGCTGTCCGGCCGCGCCGACCTGATGCTGACGGGCGGCTGCGACGCGGACAACAGCATCCTGATGTATCTGTGCTTCTCCAAGACCCCCGCCCTGTCCAGGAGCGGCCGCATCAGGCCCTTCGACGAGGACGGCGACGGCACCCTGATCGGCGAGGGCATCGGCATGCTCGCCCTGAAGCGGCTGGCCGACGCCGAACGGGACGGCAACCGCGTCTACGCGGTGCTCCGCGGGCTCGGCGCCTCCAGCGACGGCCGGCACAAGAGCATCTACGCCCCGCGCGGGGAAGGCCAGATGACCGCGCTGGAACGGGCCTACGCCGACGCCGGCTTCGGGCCCGCGCAGATCGGCCTGCTGGAGGCGCACGGCACGGGCACCCCGGTCGGCGACCTGACCGAGCTGACTGCGCTGCGCGGCGTCTACGAGCGGGCCGCGGCCGGCCGGCACAGCGTCGCGATCGGCAGCGTGAAATCGCAGATCGGCCACACCAAGGGCGCTGCGGGCGCGGCCGGGCTCATCAAACTGGCCCTGAGCCTGCACCACAAGGTGCTGCCACCGACGATCAACGTGAGCCGCCCCAGGGCCGCCCTCGGCTTCGACGACGGCCCCTTCTACGTCAACACCGAGTGCCGGCCCTGGATCGCCGAGCCCAGGCGCCCGCTGCGCCGGGCGGCGGTGTCCTCCTTCGGGTTCGGCGGCACCAACTTCCACTGCGTCCTGGAGGAGCACTCCCGGGCCGCCGGCGCACCGGCCGCCCGGCACGCCACGGCACAGGTGTACCTCTGGCACGCCGGCACTCCCGCGGAGCTCGTCGCGGCCATGACGGGGCCGCCGTGCCAGGACGCCGCCGAACCGGACCGCGCCAGGCTCGCGATCGTCGCCCGCGGCGCCGGGGAGCTGGCCCGGCTGCGCACCGACGCCCTCGCCCGGCTGCGCGCCGACCTCGCGGCGGAGGTCTTCGAGCTGGACGACCGGGTCTTCTACCGCCGCCGGGGCGGGCCGCCCGGGAAGACCGCCGCACTCTTTGCCGGCCAGGGAAGCCAGTACGTGGGCATGGGCGCCCGGACCGCCCTGGCCGTGCCCCAGGTGCGTGCCGCCTTCGACGAGGCGGCGGCCGCCCTGGGCGAGGCAGAACCGCTGGGGCCGGTGGTCTTCCCGCCGCCCGCTTTCGACGCGGCAGGCCGGACCGCACAGGAGAACGCGCTGCGCCGGACGGACTACGCGCAACCGGCGATCGGAGCCCTGTCCGTGGGCCAGTACCGCTACCTGGCGGAGCTCGGATTCGTCGCGGACGCCGCACTGGGCCACAGCTTCGGGGAGCTGACGGCGCTGTGGGCGGCGGGAAGCCTGACCGGCGAGGACTTCCACCGGCTGGCCGCCGCCCGGGGCAGGGCCATGGCCCGCCGTCCCGCCGAGCTGCCCGACCCCGGCACGATGGCCGTGGTGCACGCCGGCGCGGCACGCGTGGCGGAGCTGCTCGCAGGCCACCAGGAGGTCGTGGTGTGCGGCCTGAACGCGCCCGCCCAGGTGGCCGTCGGGGGTGGCACCGAGGCCGTGGGGGAGTTCCTCGCGCACTGCGCCGCCGAAGGCGTGCCGGCCCAAGGCCTGCCGGTGGCCGCCGCGTTCCACACCCGCCACGTGGCGCACGCCGCCGGGGAGTTCGCCGACGCGCTCTCCCGGACGGACCTCCGGCCACCCCGCCTCCCCGTGCACGCCAACACCGAAGGGGCGCAGTACGGCGCCGACCCGGAGGCCAACCGCAAGGTCCTCGCCGGGCAGCTGACGCACCCGGTGCACTTCGCGCCCCGTCTGGAGCAGCTCTACGCCGAGGGCTTCCGGGTCTTCGTGGAGTTCGGCCCGAAGCCGGTGCTGGCCGGCCTGGCGCGGCAGACCCTCGCCGACCGGCCCGATGTGACCGTGCTGCACGCCGACCCCGGCCCCGGCCGGGACGGCGACGTGGCGCTCAAGCAGCTCGTGGCCCGCCTCGCCGTCATCGGGGCGCCGCTCAAGGACTTCACCCCGGCCGCACCCACCGCCACCACCGCCGCCGACGACGCGGCAAGGAAAGGAATGACGATTCCGTTGAGCGGTACCAACCACGTCCCGGCCGAGCGCCGACGTGCATACCAGGACGCACTCGACAACGGCTACACCGTCCGTCCCGCGCCGGACCCGGCGGCGGAGGCATCCGGCGGCACCGGCCACCTCGCGTTGCACCGGGACTTCCTCGCCGGGCAGTTCCGGATCGCCGAGCGGATCAGCGAGGCGCTCCGCGAGGAGATGCACCACGGCGTCCGCGACTCGGTGCTCGCCGCCCTCGCCACCCTGGCCGAGCACAGCGTCGCCATCTGCCGCAGCCACGAGGAGGCGCTGCGCAGCCTGGCCCACCTGGAGCCGGGCCCACCCGCGCCCACGCCCCTCCCGGCACAGCTGCCCGAAGCCGAAGCCGAAGCCGAAGCCGGATCCGGGCCGGACGCCGTCGCAGCGGCCTTGCCGCCCGTACGCCCGCGCCCGCTCCTCGCCGCCGTGACGAGCGCACCGCCGGTGCCGCCGGAAGCGGCGCAACCACCGCCCCCGTACGCCCCCGCCCCACCGCCCGCCGCCGCGCCGGAACCGGGCGGGCCGGACGGCGTGGCGGTGCGTGAGCAGCTGCTGGACATCGTGTCGGCGAAGACCGGCTACCCGGCCGAGATGCTCGACGGCGGCATGGAGATCGAGGCCGATCTGGGCATCGACTCCATCAAGCGGGTCGAGATCATGGGCACGTTGCGCGAGCGGTTCCCCGCCACCGCGGTCGTCGGCGCCGAGACGCTGGCCGAACTGCGCTCCCTCGACGACATCGTGGAGTTCGTCACCGGCGCGCAGGAGGGGGGTGGCCACCCAAAAGCTGAGCGCGGGCCCGGCGTGGCGCGGCACCACGCGCGGCCGGTCCCGCTGACCGCCCCGGACCGGCTCGAGGGGGCCTACCGTGACAAGCCGGTGGCGCTGCTTGCGGGCGGCGCCCAGGAGCCGGCCCGGACGCTCGGCGAGCGACTGACCGCCGCAGGCTGGACCGTGCACCGCGGCGACGACGTGCCTGCGGGCGTGGACCGGCTGGACCTCGTGCTGTACGCGCCGCAGAGGCCCGACGGCCTCGGCGCGGCGAGCGCGCTGCTGCGCGAGGCCCTGCTGCTCTGTGGGCGCGCCCAGCCGCTGCTGGAGGCGGCCGCCCGGCACGGCAGGGCCGCCTTCGTCACCGTCGTCGCGGCATCCGCCGAACCGGCGGCCGCCGCCCTCGGCGGGCTCGCCGGCCTGGTGAGGACCCTGGCGATCGAGGCACCCACCCTGTTCTGCCGCGCGGTCGAGCTGGACGCCGCCCTCGACGCGCCCACCGCTGCCGCACTGGTTCTGGCCGAGCTGCACGACCCGCGCGAGGGCCTCGGCCAGGTCCGCTACGACGCCGCCGCCGGCCGGCACCGGACCGTTCTGACCGGCCGCGGCCCCGGCCCGGCGGCCGGTATCCCCGAACCCGGCCCCGGCGACCTGCTGGTGGTGACCGGCGGCGGCAGGGGAGTGACCGCCGCATGCGCCGTCGCGCTGGCCCGGCGGCACCGCGCGGGCCTGCTCCTGCTCGGCCGTACCCGGCTGACGGCCGAGCACGACTGGGCCGCGGACGTACCGGCCGGGCGGCTGCGCGCGGCGGTCGCCCACCGGGCCCGCGAGGCCGGTGCCACTGTCCTGCCGCGCGACGTCGAGCGCGTCCACCGCGACATCCTCGCCCAGCGCGAGGTCGGCGCCACCTTGCTGGCGGCCCGTCAGGCCGACGCCGAGGTGGCCTATCTGCCGGTCGATGTCACCGACGCCGAAGCGGTCGCCACGGCCCTGCGGCCCCACCGCGAGCACATCACCGGCGTGGTGCACGGCGCCGGCGTCCTCGCCGACCAGCTGATCACCGACAAGCGCGCCGAGGACATCGACCGGGTCCTCGGCCCCAAACTCCTGGGCCTGGAGGCCGTCCTGGCCGCCGTCGACACCGGCCGGCTCCGGCACCTCGTGCTCTTCTCCTCGGTGGCCGGCTTCTTCGGCAACCGGGGCCAGGCCGACTACGCGATGGCCAACGAGGCGCTCAACCACCTGGCCGTCGCCCTGAAGGACGCGCACCCCGCGGCCCGGGTCACCGCGCTGAACTGGGGCGCGTGGGAAGGGGGCATGGTCACTCCCGAGCTGGCCCGGCTGTTCACCGAACGCGGCATCCCGCTGATCCCCCTCGGCACCGGAGCCGAGCTGTTCGTCGAACAGTTCGACCGGCGGCGAGGTGAGGACACCGTGTGCGTGATCGGCCCGGACACGCCCCTGTCGGCACCGCCCGCCCGGCGGGAGTTGCCCGGTGGCGGCGTGAGCGTCCGGCGCGACGCGGCCTCGCTGCTCACCGGCCCCGTCCTCGCCGACCACCGCGTCGACGGCACCCCGGTCCTGCCCCTGACCGCCCTCCTCGGGGCCGTGCTCGACGTGGCCGGGCAGATCCTGCCGACCACGCCGGTGACGGCGGTGCGCGACATCACCGTGTTCAAGGGCGTCGTGGACGACCGCGACCGGCCCGCCGCACTGGTCTTCGCGTTCACCCCGCACCCGCAGGGCGGGGTACGGGTCACGGTCCGCGACGAGAAGGCGCGGCCCCGCTACGGCGCCGTACTGGACACCGGGGACCCGGCCGCGCCCCCGCCGCGCCAAAGGGCGGTCCCCGCCTTCGACGGCGGCGAAGCGATCGACCCGTACGCCGACGGCGCCCTGTTCCACGGGCCCGCACTGCGCGGCATCCGCCGGCTGCTCGCCGATGACGGCCAGGACATGACCTTCCTGTGCGAACTGGCCGACAGCCGCCTGGGCGACGGGAACTGCGCGACGCCCCGGCACAGCCCCGTGCTCAGCGACCAGCTGCTCCAGGCACCCCTGGTGTGGCTGCACCGGCGCAAGGGCGTCAGGGCGCTGCCGAGCCGGATCGGCCGGTTCACAGCACACCGGCCGCTGCCGTCCGGGGCCCCGTTCGCCGTGTCCGTCGAGGACGTCCGGCCCACCGCCGCCGGCGCCCGCTGCTCGGTGGTCGCCACCGACGCCCGTGGAGAGGTCCTGGCCGAGCTGCACGACGTCGAACTCGTCGAGCGCCCCGCACCCGTGGTGTGGGGCCGCGAAGACCTGCTGGAGCTGGCCACCGGCAGCGTCGCCAAGGTCTACGGGCCGGCCTTCGCCGAAGCCGACGCGCTCCCGCGACGGCTTCGGCTGCCCGGGCCGCCGTACCTGGTCCTGTCCCGGGTCACCGCGCTGCGGGCCACCACCGGTGTCCTCGAACCGTCAGGCATCACCGTCGAGTACGACGTCCCTGACGACGCCTTCGCCGTCGACGGCCGGGCCGCCCTGTGCACGACCCTGGAGGCCGCGCAGGCCAGCGTGGTGCTCATCGGCTACATGGGCGTCGACCTGCAGGACAAGGGCCGGCGCAGGTACCGGCTGCTGGGCGGCAGCACCGTCTTCCACGGGGACCTGCCCCGGGCCGGCGAGACCGTCCGCTACGAGCTGGAGATCAGCAGGCTGGTCCGGCAGGACGACAAGCTGCTGTTCTTCTTCGACTGCCGGGGCTACCGCGGGACGGCCCTGTTCCTGGAGATGCTGGACAACTGCGCCGGCTTCTTCACCGACGCCGAACTCGCCGACCCCCTCGGCATCGTGCCGACCCGGCTCGACGAGCGGCGCCGGCAGGAGATGACCCGCGCCGTGTTCACCCCCCTGGCCCGCACCGGGCGCACCGAGCTGACCCGCGCCGACCTCGAACTCCTCGCCGCGGGCGACCCGGCGGCGGTGTTCGGCCCCGCCTGGGACCGGACGGCCGACGCGCTCAACCCGTCCGTGCGCCTGCCCGCCGGGCAGGCCCTGATGCTGGACGCGGTGACCGGGATCGACCGCACCGGCGGCCCGCGGGCACTGGGCCGGCTGACCGCCACCCGCCGCGTCACACCCGACGACTGGTACTTCCGCTGCCACTTCCCGGACGACCCGGTCATGCCCGGCACGCTGATGCTGGAG
The DNA here is from genome assembly GCF_040638465.1 of Streptomyces sp. NPDC026206. Taxonomy (NCBI): domain Bacteria; kingdom Bacillati; phylum Actinomycetota; class Actinomycetes; order Kitasatosporales; family Streptomycetaceae; genus Streptomyces; species Streptomyces sp. NPDC026206. Next base: position 32,813 of record NZ_JBEZYL010000011.1, on the reverse strand, counting down.
GGAGCCGCACAGCTGCTCCAGGTGTACGCCCTCTCCCTGGGCCTGCACCTGGTCTTCCCCGACGCCGAGTTCCAGCCCGCGCCCGGGCAGCGCACCCACTGCACGCTGCGCGGCCAGGTGGGACCGGGGACGAGCGAGCTGCGCTACGTCGCGGACGTCACCGGCATCACGATGCTGCCCCGGCCCACCGTCGTCGCCGACGTCATGGTGCACGACGGCGACAAGCCGATCCTGAGCCTGCGCGACCTCGCCGTGCAGGTACGGGAGAAGCCCGGCACACCCTGCCGGATCGAGAAGGGCGGGCGCCCCGCCCGCCTCCTGGGCCGGCGCAACGCGGCGGGCGAGCCGGCGCTGGCCAACGAGCTGCACCTGGCCCATCTGGCCCAGGGCGACCTGAGCCTGGCGATGGGCCCGGAGTTCGCCGTCTACCGGGGCCGTCAGGCCCCGCGCATTCCCAACGGGGACTTCCGGTTCGTCGACCGCATCATGGAGTTCACCGGCGAGCGGGGACAGCTCAGCGGCGCCCGCATGATCACCGAGTACGACTCGCCGCCGGACGCCTGGTACTACGAGGACCCCGCGCAGCCCGGCATGCCGTACTGCGTGCTGCAGGAGAGCTCCCTTCAGTCGGCCGTCCTGACCGGCTACTACCTCGGCGCGAGCCTGCTGACGCCGGACGAGGACCTCGTCATCCGCAACCTCGACGGAACGGCAGTGCTGCTGCGCGAGGCCGATCTGCGCGGCCGCACCATCCGCCAGGAGTCCGAGCTGCTGTCCACCCGCCAGATCCCCGGCGCGACGCTGCAGACCTTCCGTTACCGGCTCTCCGCCGACGGCGAGGACTTCTACCGCGGCGAGTCGCTGTTCGGGTACTTCAACGCCGGGACACTCGCCAAACAGGCAGGCCTGGACGGCGGGAAGCGGGTGCCGCCGTGGCAGGCCGGACCCGGCGCCGCCGTCGAACGGGCGGCGGCCGCCGGGACCGCCGGTGACCGCCTCCGGCTGGTGGACCACGTGGACATCGTGCGCGACGGCGGCCGCCACGGGCTCGGCCACGTACGGGCGCACCGCCCGATCGACGCCGGCGACTGGTACTTCCCGTGCCACTTCCACGGCGACCCGGTGATGCCCGGCTCCCTCGGGGTGGAGGCCGCGCTGCGGGCCCTGCGGGAGTTCGCGGCACGCACCGGGGCCGCGGCCGGGCCGGGGCCCGTGACGTTCACGCTGCCCGTCGGCGTGCCCATGACCTGGCGCTACCGGGGGCAGATCCTGCCCCACGACCGCGAACTGGTGCTGGACCTGCACATCAAGGAGATCCGCGACGCCTCGCTCGTCATCGCGGACGGCAGCGTGTGGAACGGAGCGCTGCGCATCTACGAGTTCACCGACCTCGCCGTCGCCACGCACCTGGGGGAGCGATGAAGACCCGCGAACGTGACCGGACCCGCCCCGGGCCCCTCGCCACCGATCCGGACCGGATACGGCTGCTGCTCGCCCGGCTGGACCGGGCCGTGCATGTGATCGCCGCGCCGGCCGGCCCCGCCGTCAGCCTGGACCCCGTGCCCGGCCGGCGGGTCCTCGCCACCCTCGGGCCGCTGCCGCCCCGGGCCCTCGGTTCACCGGACTTCCGGGCCGCGCACGGGACGGACACCGCCTACATGGCGGGCGGAATGGCGGGGGCGATCTCCTCCGTCGGCCTGGTCGCCGCCGCGGCCCGGGCCGGCTTCCTCGCCGTCTTCGGCGCGGGCGGGCTCACCCCGGACGCCGTGCGAAGCGCCTTGGTGCGGCTCGGCACCCGCCTTCCCGCCCGGCCCTACGCGGTCAGCCTGCTCCACACCCCCACCGAGCAGGCGCTGGAACGCTCGGTCGTGGAGCTGTTCCTGAACCACGGGGTGCGCTGCGTGGAGGCCTCGGCCTACCTCGACCTGACCCCGCACCTGGTGCGCTACCGGGTCGCCGGGCTGCGCCGGGGCCCCGACGGCCGCGCGTACGCCGGTAACCGGGTGATCGCCAAGGCGTCCCGGCCCGAGGTGTGCGGGCGCTTCCTCCTGCCGCCGCCCGAGGACCTGGTCGCCGGCCTCCTCGCGCAGGGGCTGATCACCGCCGAACAGGCCGGACTGGCACGGGAGATGCCCATGGCGGACGACCTCACGGTGGAGGCGGACTCGGCCGGCCACACCGACCGGCGGCCCCTGTCGGCACTGCTGCCCGTGGTGGCCCGGCAGCGGGACGAACTGCACCGCCGCCACCCGAACCTGCCGCTCGTGCGGCTCGGCGCCGCCGGCGGCATCGGCACACCGCGGGCCGTGGCCGCGGCCCTCGCGCTCGGCGCCGACTACGTGGTGACCGGCTCGGTCAACCAGGCCTGCGTCGAGGCCGGTACCGCGGAGCGGACCAGGCGGCTGCTGGCGACCGCGGGGGTCAGTGATTTCGATATGGCCCCCTCCGGTTACCAGTTCGAACTCGGGGCGCAGGTGCAGGTCCTGCGCAGGGGCACGATGTTCCCGCAGCGCGCCCGCCGGCTGCGCCGGATGTACGAGAGCTGCGGCGGGCTGGAGGAGCTCACCGCGGACGACCGCGCCTGGCTGGAGGGCCAGATCTTCCGCCGGCCGCTCGAAGAGGTCTGGGCGGAGGTCGTCGGCTTCTTCGCCGCCCGGGACCCCGGCGTGGTCGAACGGGCCGCCGCCGACCCGAAGCGGCGCATGGCGCTCACCTTCCGCTGGTACCTCGGGCTGTCCTCGAAGTGGGCGGTGACCGGCGACCCCGAGCGCGCCGCCGACTACCAGATATGGGCCGGGCCGGCGCTCGGCGGCTTCAACGACTGGGTCCGCGACACCTACCTCGCCGAGCCCGGGAACCGGCGGATCGCCGACGTCGCCCACCACCTGCTGTACGGGGCGGCCTTCCACACCCGGGCCGCGGCGCTGCAGCACGCCGGGGTCCGCCTGCCCGCCGGATGCCTGGACTACGTGCCGGCGCCGCTGTCCTGACGAGGGTGGCCCACCGGGGGCCATTCGCCTCCGGTGGGCGATCTTCCTGACGTGTTCACACTGGTTCCCTATCGCACCGGTTGCCCATTTCCTTCCTGCCGGGCCGCCGTCTCGGTTAGCCTCGGTGGGGTGCTGTGGGGGAGGAAGACCGAGTGCGAACGGCTGACCCGTCTGCTCGACGAGGCCCGCCGGCTGCGCAGCGGAGTGCTGGTGCTGGGCGGCGAACCGGGGGTCGGCAAGACCGCGTTGGTGGACTACGCCGTCAGCGCCGCGGCCGGGCTGCAAGTGCGTCAGGTCAAGGCACCGGAGACCGAGCAGGGCCTGCCCTTCGCGGGGCTCTCCGCGCTGCTGCGCCCATGGGAGAGCGGCATCGGCCGGTTGCCGCCGGTACAGGCCGCCGCTCTCAGAGGCGCGCTGGCGCTGGGCCCGGCGGTGGGCGGCGACCGCTTCGCCGTCGCCGCCGCCACCCTCGGCCTGCTGACCGCGGCGGCCGAGCGACAGCCGATGCTGCTGGCGCTCGACGACTTCCACTGGATGGACGAGGCGTCGGCGGAGGCGGTGCTCTTCGCCGCCCGCAGGCTCGACCGCGAGGGCATCGCCGTCATCATCGGCACGCGCGTGCCGCCCCCGCGGTGGGAGACACTCGAACTCACCGGGCTCGACGCGGCCGCCGCCACCGAACTCCTCACGGCCCACCGGGGCACCGTCGCCACCGAGGTCGCCGACCGGCTGGTCCGTGACACCGGCGGCAATCCGCTGGCCCTCATCGAGCTCGCCCGCCTGCTCCGGCCCGAGCACCTGACCGGCCGGGCCGCGCTGCCGCTGCCGCTGCCGGTCGGCAGGGCCACGACGGCGCTGTTCGCCCCCCGGCTGTCCGCCGTCGCCGCCGACCGGCGCACCGCGCTGCTGCTCGCGGCCCTGACCGACACCGACGTGGGCACCGTCACCGACGCGGCCCGCGAGCTGGGCCTGCCCGCCGACGCGGTGAGCGACCTGGACGACGACGGCCTGGTGACGGTCGCGTCGCGCCGGATCGTGTTCGCCCACCCGCTGATCCGTTCCGCCGTCGTCGAGGTGTCCACCCCGGCGCAGCTGCGTACCGCCCACCGCGCCCTGGCCCGGGCCCTGACCGGCCCCGAGCACACCGACCGCAGGGCCTGGCACCTGTCCGCGTCGGTGGTCGGCCGGGACGAGGAGGTCGCGGCCGAACTGGAGCGGATGGCCGACCGCATGCGCGACAAGCGCGCCTACCAGGTCGCATCGGCGAGCTACGAACGCGCCGCCGAACTCGCCGCCGAGCGGGGCCGCTACGCCCGCTGCCGCTTCCAGGCGGCGGCCGCCGCCTGGTTCGCCGGACAGTTCCACCGCGCCCACGACCTCGTGGCCGAGGCGACGGCCGACGAGCTGGACGGCGTCTGGGCCGCGGAGGCGCAGTACGTCCTCGGCGGCATCGAGCTCTTCCTCGGGCACCCGGGGCGTGCCCTGCGCCGCCTCGCGGACTCGGCGGCACGCCACCGCACCGGCGCGGTGGAGGTGGCGGTGCGGCGCCAGCTCGACGCCGTGCTCGCCGCCTACGTCGGCAACGACTTCGACGCGGCCGCCGAACTCGCCATCGCCGCAGTCGGCTGGGGCTCCGCCGACAGGGCGCTGACCGGTCTGGCCCAGCTGCTGGCAGGTGTGAGCGTCCTGGCCGGCGGCGACCCGGCCCTGGGCGCGCGGCTGATCGGTGAGGCGGTCGGCACCCCGGAGCTGATGCGCGGGCAGGGCCTGGGCGGCCAGCACGCCGTGCACGCCGCCCACGAACTCGTACGCGCCGGATTCCCGACGGCCGCCAAACGGATCCTCGACCCGCTGGTGGACGGACTGCGTGCGGACGCCGAACTGGGCCTGCTGCCCTACGCCCTGCACATCGCCGCGGTCGCGGAGGTGCGCTCGGGGCAGCTGGACGCCGCGTACGCCGCGGCCACCGAGTCGGCCCGGCTGGGCCGGGAGACCGGCAATCCGCTGTGGCACTACCGCGGTACGGCGGTCCTGGCGTACGTGCGGGCCGCCCGGGGCGAGGAGGCCGACTGCCGGCACAGTGCCGCCGAGGCCCGGCAGCTGGGCGAGCAACTGGGCACCACCTCCGCCCGGTACATCGACGAGGCCCTCGCGGAGCTGGAGTTCGCCCTCGGCCACACGGCCGCCGCCCTCGCCCACACAGCGGACGTCGGCTACTTCGGCAAGTGCTCCGCCGCCCTGCTGCTGACCTGGCCGGGAGCGATGGACGTCGCCGAAGCGCACGCCCGCGGCGGGCACCGCCTGCCGCACCGCCTGGCCGGGGCGCTGGAGCGGACCCTCGCCGGGGACATCGCGGCCGGACTGCCGGGCCAGGCCGCAGGGCTGGCCCGGCTGCGGGCCCTGACGACGGCCGACCCCGACGAGGCCGGGGAGCTGTTCGCCCGCGCGGTGAACGGCTACACGGACGTCGGCCTCCGGCTGGAGGCGGCCCGCACCCAGCTGTCATGGGGGCAGCGGCTGCGCCGGCAGGGCAGCCTCTCCGCGGCCCGCGCCCGGCTGCGCGCGGCGCACGCGAGCCTGGACGCCATGGGCGCCCGGCTGTGGTCCGCGCGGGCACTGGCCGAATTGCGCGCCACCGGTGTCAAGCACCTGCCCCCGGCGGCGCGGTCGGCGCAGCCGCTCACCCCGCAGGAGATGCAGGTCGCGCTGGCCGTCTCCAGCGGAGCCACCAACAGGGAGGCGGCGGCCGCCCTGTTCCTGAGCACCAAGACGGTGGAGATGCACCTGACCCACGTCTACCGCAAACTGGGCCTGCGCTCGCGCACCGAACTCGCGCGCCGCTTCGCCGACGAGCGCGACTGACGGCACCGCACCCGGGCCTGCGCGACGGCGGTCCGGCGGAAAGGACCGCGATCTCCTCGGCGATGTGTCCCAGCGGGTCGCCGCCGAACGAGGACTTGGCGTCGTCGGCGTTGGCGGTGCTCCGCTCGTCGTTACGAACGTTCATTCGTTTGCCTCGACAGGGCCATCCAGTAGGGATTCCGCGACCGCCGCGCCGTGAATAGTGCTAAATGCTGGCAATCCGACCCGTATTCCTATTCTATGAGTGCCCGCGGCCCCGGCCCGACCCTGCGAAGGACGCCCATGTGATGCTCCTCCATCAGCCCCGCCGAAGGTTCTGGGCGAGAGCGGCCTACGGAACGTCCCGCCGCGCCGTCGCTTCGCTCCTCCTGCTGTGCCTGGTGGCCCTGGCCGCCGCCGTGGGCGGGTACGGGGTGGGCGAGCGGCTGGCTCCCGGCGGCTGGACCCCCGCCGACGCGCAGTCCACCCGCGCCGACGCCTTCCTGGCGGCCCGCTTCGGCGCCGGGCAGCCGCATCTGCTGCTGCTCGCCACGGCGCGGGAGCCGGTCGACTCCCCCCGCGCGGTGCGCGCCGGTAAGGACCTGACCAGCCGGCTCGCCGCCGATCCGCACGCCGCCTGGGTCCACGGCTACTGGCCGCAACGGACGCCGGAACTGCGCAGCCGCGACCGGCACAGCGCCCTGATCGCCGTGCGCTTCACCGGCAGCGAGCGGGACGTCCTGGCCGCCGGCAAGGCCGTCGCCGCGCGCGAGGCCGGGCGGAGCGGCCCGCTGAAGGTGTCGGTCGCCGGCGAGGCCGCCCTGTTCTCGGAGATGGAACGCCTGAGCACCGACGGCGCGATGATCGCCGAGATCGTCGTCGCCCCGCTGGTCCTGCTGATCCTGCTGTGGGTCTTCGGCAGTCTCGTGGCCGCGCTCCTGCCCGTGGCGGTGGGCGCCTTCGCCGTCGTCACCACCACCGCACTGCTGCGACTGCTCAGCGAGACGATGACGGTCTCGGTCTTCGTGCTGAACATCGCCACGGCGCTCGGCTTCGGACTCGCCGTCGACTACTGCCTGCTGATGGTCAGCCGTTACCGCGAGGAACTCGCCGGCGGCGCGCCGCCCGTCAAGGCGGTCGAGCGCACGGTGCGCACCGCCGGGCGGGCCGTGGCGTTCTCCGCGACGACCATCGCGGCGGTGCTGGGCACACTGATGGTCTTCCCCCTGACACTGACCCGCTCCCTGGCCCTCGGCGGAGCGGCCGTCGCCGTGTGCTCGGCCGCGGGGGCGCTGCTGGTCCTGCCTGCCCTGCTGATGCTGCTGGGCGGCCGCGTCAACTCCTTTGACCTCTTCGCCCGCTGGCGCGCCGGCGCGGCCCGGCCGGTGGCCGAGGGCCGCTGGTACCGCCTGGCGGTGTGGGTGACGCGGCGGCCCGTGCTCGTCACCCTCGGCACCCTGCTGCTGCTCGGCCTGCTGGCCGCACCGGGAGCCGGCGCACGGTTCGGCATGTACGACGACCGCATCCTGCCGGCCTCCTCGCCGGTGGCCCAGGCCTCGCAGCGCCTGCGCACCGACTTCGCCGTGGAGAGCGGCAGCGCGGCCACTGTCGTCCTGCCCGACGTCCACGTCGCGCCCCCGCCACCCGCCGTGGTGCCCGCCGCACTGCGCGGCCCCAATCCGCTGCCCGTGGCGGCCTCCGGCGTGCACACCTACGCCGAGCGCCTGTCGAGGCTGCCGGGCGTGCGGCAGGTGCGGACGGCCACGGGCGTCTACCGCGACGGACGGCGCACCGCCGCCGCCGGTCCCTGGGCGGCCGGTTTCACCGGGCCGGCCGGGACCTGGCTGAGCGTCACCCCCACCACGGACTCCCCGCTGTCCCCGGACGGCCGCCTGCTGACGGAGCGCCTGCGTGAGGAGCCCGCCCCCGCCGCGGCCCTGGTCGGCGGCCCGGGTGCCCGGCTGACCGACACGGAGAAGGCCCTCAGCGACCGGCTGCCCCTGGCCATGCTGCTCACCGTGGTCGCCACGCTCGCCCTGATGTTCGCGTACACCCGCAGCCTGCTGGTGCCCGTCAAGGCCGTCCTGCTCAACGCGCTGAGCCTGGCGGCGACGTTCGGAATCATCGTCGCCGTCTTCCAGCAAGGCCGCCTGGAGGCGCTGCTCGGGCCCATGAACGGCCCCGCCACCACCGACGTGATCATCCCTGCCGTGATGTTCTGCACGGCCTTCGGCCTCTCCATGGACTACGAGGTCTTTCTCCTCTCCCGCATTCTCGAGGAGCACCGCCGGGGCACCCCCACCGCGCTCGCGGTCGCCGTCGGTCTGCAGCGCACCGGACGGCTGTTCACCTCCGCCGCGCTGGTCTTCGCCGTCGTCATGGCCTCCCTCGCCGTCTGTGACCTCATCCTTCTCCAGCTCATCGGCTTCGGCCTCGCGGTCGCCGTAGCCCTGGACTGCACCCTGGTGCGCGCCCTGCTCGTGCCCGCGATCATGTCGCTGGCCGGCCGCGCCAACTGGTGGCCCGCAGGGCGCCGTCAGCGCGCCTGAGCGGCCCTGAAACACCCCAAGGGGCTTTCGCCGTACAAATGTTTCTTTCCGCGTGCAACCGTAAAAGCACCCAGATCATCTGTAGGGGTGTGGTGGGGGTGCCGCCGGACGTACGAGCCGCAACGCCGTGACCCGCCGCGTCGCTCTGTCACTGCAAGAAAGGTCGACTCACGTGCACCTCGCGGGCCGTCGCTCCGTTTTGTTGGCACCAGCCCTCATGGGTTCCTTCGTCCTGACCGCCTGTTCGGGCGGCTCCGGGAGCTCCGACGCAGGGCCCGAAGCCCGGGTCACCGTCAGCCCGGCCGCCGGCAAGGAGGCCGCGCTCGGCTCGCCGATATCGGTGAAGGCCGACGAGGGGCGGCTCACCGAGGTCGAGGTCAAGGACGACAAGGGGCAGAAGGTCACCGGGCAGCTGGCCGGTGACGGTTCGTCCTGGACCTCCGACGGCAAGGTCGGGCCGAAGACCACCTACACCGTGCGCACCACGGCGAAGGGCGGCAAGGACGGCAAGGGCAGGAAGTCCTCCTCGACGTCCACCTTCACCACCCGGCCGGCGCCGAAGGTCAACAAGCTCACCAACACGCCCGGCAACGGACAGACCGTCGGCACCGGCATGCCGGTGTCGGTCCTCTTCGACCACGCGGTCGACGCGGGCAAGCGCGCCGAGATAGAGAAGGCCCTGAAGGTCACCACCCAGCCCAAGGTGGAGGGCGCCTGGGGATGGGTGAAGGACTGGTCGGGCCAGGACCGCATCGACTGGCGGCCCAAGGATCCGTGGCCCTCCGGGACCAAGGTCTCCGTCAACGGCAACCTGTCGGGGATCGACTCCGGCGAGGGCGGCTGGTTCGCGCGCAACTACGACTTCGGCTTCTCCATAGGCGCCGACCGCAAGGCCGTCATCGACGTCCCCGCCCACACCCTGACCATGTACGAGAACGGCAAGCCCGTCGGCGACATCAAGGGCTCCGCGGGCTCCCCGCAGGACCCCACCCGCGGCGGCATCCACACGGTGCGCAGCAAGAACGCGGACGAGGTCATGGACTCGGCCACCATCGGCTACGGCGACAAGTGGATGCTGCCCTCCAAGTGGGTCACCCACCTGACCGCCTCCGGCACCTTCCTGCACTCCGCACCCTGGAACGACTCGGTCGGCGTGGAGAACAACAGCCACGGCTGCTTCGGTATGACCACCGCCGACGCCAAGAAGATCTACGACTTCCTGCCCATCGGCGCCACCGTCGAGGTCAAGGGCACCACCAGCACCAAGCAGACCGACGTCGGCAACGGTCTTGAGGTCTGGCAGGAGACCTGGCAGCAGTGGCAGAAGCGCACCGCCGTCAAGTGACCGCCGCCGGCTCCTGCCGGCACCCGTCGCCGTGTCCGGCCGTCCGGGCACGGCGATCTCTTATGGATCTTCCGGACGCGATCCGGAGCTGCTGTGGCGTATGTCACCCAAGGTCAAAAGGGTGGTTACCCCGCGTAGGTGCGCCCCGGGTGCGCCCCGGGCGCGGTCCGTCCCGCCACCACTGGGCAGGGCCCTCATATGCAGGATGAACCGGGTAAGGCCCCACCTGCGCCCGTGCCCCTGACCAGCGATGATCAGTGTGAACGCACGAGGTCATCAAATCTCTGTGAACTCTTGACGGCGCCCTTACGCGCCTCACACCATTCACCGCATGGACTTGTCAGACAGGCGACCGCGCTTAGCCCACGGCTGACCGCACACTTCGCTCCGTATCCCGGCCGGCCAGGTTTCGGGACCTGGCCTCCCCCAAGGTCAGCCAAGGGATACGGATGCCGCCGGTCCATCGGTCCATCTCCCGAACCCCCGGAAGCAGGCGTCGCCAGCCTGAGCCCGGATACCGGGTCCTCGTCGAAGATCCCCCCGCGTCCCGGGTGGCGCTCACGCATGTCGTGAACCGTCCGCCGTACGCGCAGGGAGATCCATCCGCACCATCGACGTAGGCCCGGTCCTGCTCCCCCCTCAAAAGAAGGCGAAGACCTACATGAGTGACCGCACCCTTACTGCGGCCGACACCGAGCCCGGCGTTTCCGCTCCGGCATCGACGTCCCAGCACGTCGACGCCGGTGACGCGGGCTACAGCAAGGACCTCAAGTCCCGTCACGTCAACATGATCGCCATCGGTGGAGCGATCGGTACCGGCCTCTTCCTCGGCGCCGGTGGACGCCTGCACAGCGCGGGCCCCTCCCTCTTCATCGCCTACGCGGTCTGCGGCATCTTCGCCTTCTTCGTGGTCAGGGCGCTCGGCGAGCTCGTCCTGTACCGCCCCTCCTCCGGCGCGTTCGTCTCCTACGCCCGTGAGTTCATGGGGGAGAAGGGCGCCTTCACCGCCGGCTGGCTCTACTTCCTGAACTGGGCCACGACCGGCATCGCCGACATCACGGCCGTCGCCACCTACACCCATTACTGGGGAATGTTCAGCAGCATCCCGCAGTGGGTGCTCGCGCTGATCGCGCTCGCGGTCGTCCTCACCGTGAACCTGATCTCGGTGAAGTACTTCGGCGAGATGGAATTCTGGTTCGCGATCATCAAGGTCGGCGCGCTCGTCGTCTTCATGGTCATCGGCATCTTCCTGCTGGTCTCGCAGCACGACGTCGGCGGCACCACCCCGGGTCTGTCGAACATCCTCGACCACGGCGGTGTGTTCCCGGCCGGCGTGATGCCGATGCTGCTCGTCGTCCAGGGCGTCGTCTTCGCCTACGCCTCGGTCGAGCTGTGCGGCGTCGCCGCGGGTGAGACCAAGAACCCCGAGAAGATCATGCCGAAGGCGATCAACTCGATCATGTGGCGTGTCGGTCTCTTCTACGTCGGCTCGGTCATCCTGCTCGCGCTGCTGCTGCCCTACACCGGCTTCACCGGCGACCAGAGCCCCTTCGTCACCGTCCTGTCCAAGATCGGCGTTCCGTACGCGGCCGGCGTGATGAACCTCGTCGTGCTCACCGCGGCGCTCTCCAGCCTGAACTCCGGCCTCTACTCCACCGGCCGCATCCTGCGCTCGATGGCCATGTCGGGCTCCGCCCCCGCCTTCACCGGCAAGATGAACAAGGGCCAGGTGCCCTTCGGCGGCATCCTGCTCACCGCCTTCTTCTGCGTGCTGGGCGTCGGCCTGAACTTCGTGGTCCCCGCGGACGCCTTCGAGATCGTGCTGAACTTCGCCGCGATCGGCATCATCGGCACCTGGGGCATGATCATGGTCTGCTCCCTGCTCTTCTGGCGCCGCTCCCAGGACGGCCGGGTCACCCGCCCCTCCTACCGGCTGCCCTGGGCCCCGTACACCCAGATCGTCACCCTGGTCTTCCTGGCCGGTGTGCTCGGCCTGATGGCGGCCGACGAGGGCGCGAGCCGCACCACCGTGCTGTGCCTGCCGCTGATCGTGGCGGCGCTGGTCGGCGGCTGGTTCCTCGTCCGCGGCCGGGTCGCCCGCATCAAGCGGGAGGCCGAGCTGCAGCAGGCCGGGGCCGAGCAGAAGTAACCCCGTGTTCCTCATAAGGCCAGAAGGCGCCCACCCGGCACAGCCGGGTGGGCGCCTTCGTACTGCCGGGCGCCACGCCGCACGCCCGCCCGTGGCTGCTGCCGGCGGCCCGGCGCGACAGCCTCGGCTGCTTCCGGCAGGCCCGCGGCGAGCCGGATCCACAGCCGCACCACCGGCCCCGCCGCGCTCTGGTCAGTGCGGACGCGGTACGTGAGGATGTGGGCCTCCTGTCAGAACCGATCGGTTGTGGAGGTCCGGCGATCGTGTACCGAAGACCGTTACGAGCAATGCTGTGCGGCGTGATCGCGGTGGTGTTCGCCTGCGGGGGAGCGGGAGCGGCCGTGAGCGCCCCCGCCGCCCGGGCCGCCGCCGCGTGCGGGACCGACGACAGCGCCCCGGGCCACCGCGGGAAGGCCGGCGGCGACGTGGTGCCGGTGCCGCGCGCCGACGGCCGCGTCGAGCAGTTCCAGCTGTTCTACGACGAGCCGGGCCCCGGCTCGTACCTGCCGTTCGCCTGGCACCGCTCGCAGAGCGCGCCCGGCGGCCCCTACGGCGACTGGGAACGCGTCAGCGGCACCCCGGTCGGGCCCAAGCTCTACCAGGTCGGCGCCGTCGAGAGCGCCGACGGCCGGCTCGAGGTGCTCTTCTCCTCCTACGGCGGCTTCTGCCGCACCACCCAGGACGCGGACGGGGGCGAGTGGAGCCCGGCCGAGGGCTTCGGGCTCAGCCCCGCCCCGTACCACGGCGGCATCGTCCTGTTCAAGGAACGGGACGGCAGGCTCCACGCCTTCGCGTCGGGCGCCGGCGCCTCGGACTCGATGCAGGTGCGCAGCCAGGACCCCGGCTCCGGCGACTGGGGAGCGGTGCGGGGACTGGGCAAGGTACCCGACTCCTTCGTGGGGCTCGGCGCGCCGGCGTCGCTCACCCAGCTCGCCGACGGCCGCCTGCACCTCGTGGCCCGGGAGTGGAACCGCGACCGCTACTGGCGGATCACCGAACGCGAGCGCTCCCTGTCCTGGGGCCCGTGGGAACTGTGTGCCACGGCGGCCTGCGCCTGACGACCGGCCCGGCCCGGCCCGCCCCGGTCCGCCGGGGCGGGCCGGGGGCCCGGCGGGGCGGCCGCTAGGGGGTCCGGTACGGCGGTGCCGGGCTGCCACCGGCCGGGGGCAGCTGGATCATGGGAACCGGCTTGTTGTGCGGCCACCCGGACGAGGCGTGGTCGAAGCTAAGATCGCCACTGGCGACGGGGACCCGGCCCGCGTCGTGGAGATTGGTGATCTGGTTGTACACGTCCTCGACGCCGGGGTTCTCCCTGCCCGTCTGGGACGTGACCATGCGCGTCGCCCAGACGGCGACCAGCACCGCGTCGTGATGCATGACGGCGTACCCGTCGCTGAGCACCGTGTCGGGGAACTTGAGGTCCTTGAAGCTCTGGTAGAAGGGCTTGAAGCCGGTCGGCGCGTGGACCCCCTTGATCCAGTTCTCGGCGTCGGCCGCAGAGGCCTCGAGGATGGTGATGTCGCTCCGCTTGAGCAGCTCCGCCACCTTCTGCGCCTGCTGCACCGAGCCGGTCGAGCCCGTGGCGATGGTGACCGGCCTGTTGTGCCCGCACTGGGCGCGCGTGGACAGTGCCTTGATGAAGCCGGGCAGGTCGCGGCCCCGGCCGGCGTAGAGAACCAGTTCCGTCCTGGTCTGGCAGATGTTGTTGACGGCGTTGAAGAAGAGCCCGGGCTGCCCCTGGTCCGCGTGGCCGGTCGTCCCGACGAACGAGGCCCACCGCTTGTCCACGTAGTCGGGGAACACCTCGTCGTAGGCCTTGCGCATGGTCTGGACGAAGTTGTCGTTCCTGCTGTCGAACACCAGATAGGCGCGGCGCTGGTCGGCGGGCAGCTTGTCCAGGTGCTGCCGGAGCGCCCTGGCGTAGTCGAGGTTGGACGGCGAGACCTTGAACAGGTGCTTCGCGTCGAGGTCGGTGGCGGTCAGGACGGCGCCGATCGCCGGGATGTTCCGCTTGCTGAGCTCGGCCGCGGCGGCCTGGGTCTCGGGGATGCTGATCCCCAGCCCCGTCACGGCCACCAGCGGATGACTGCCACCGGTCATCTCGTCCAGCTGCTCGACCACCGGGCGCCAGTGGTCCTGGTGCCTGCCCTCGCTGGCCAGGAGCAACTGGATCTGGGGCGTCGTGCCGTGGACGCCGGGGGAGTCGTCCGGCAGGGCGGGGCACACGTTGGCCCGGCACTGCCCGATGTAGGCGCCCTGCAGACTGCTCTTGATCTCCTCGATGGGCAGGGCGCCGGTGTCGCTCGTGGTCATCGGCATCATCACGGCGACCTTGACGTAGGGCACCGGCCTCTTCCCGGCGCCCGGCTTCTCCCACTGATCGCGGACCCGCTGGTTCTCCTGGGCGATCCTGTCGGTGATGTCCTTCAGCCGCGGATCGAAGGTGAAGGGCTTCTCGCTCATCACGCCGACGCACTCGCGTTCGGCCCCCGACCCGGTCCACACCAGGCCCGCCTCACCCTGCACGCAGTGCTTGGCATCGTCGGCCCGCTGCACCAGCCACAGGGCGCCCGCGGCGACGAGGGCGGCGGTGAGGACGAGCGCGCCGACCCCCAGCCACCCCTTCCACCAGGGGCGCAGTTCGTCGGGTCCTGGAGTCACGGGCATGATCTCGGCTCCTTGCTGGGCTGAGGCGCTCCCGGGCGCTCCGTTGCCGGGGGCGCGCCGGACGCGCTCTCACATGTACTTGGCGGCCTCGTGCCTGAGCCCGACCCGGCGCGGGTCGGAGCGCATGGCCAGGTCCTGGAACATCGAGCTGATCGTGAGGTTGAGTTCGGGCCGTGCGCTGGGCAGCCGGTTCCGCGGATCGGTCGCCAGCCACAGGGCGGCCACCAGGACGCTCAGGGTCCTGCGCTCGGCGAACGAGCGCGGGGCGAGTTCGGCCGCGAGCCGGTCCGCCCGCAGGGTCGCCGTCAGCCCGGCCAGCACCGGCTCCCGCAGGGGCGCGGCCGTGACCGCGTACAGCTCGTACAACCAGGCGTCGGTGTCGGCCAGTTCCACCAGACCGCCGGCGAGGTGGCCGACGACGTCGTCCAGCCGCCCGAGGGCGAGGGCGTGGTAGAGCACGTCGAGAGGGTGGCCGTGCAGCAGATGCCAGCCCCGTAACTCCTCGTGCACCTGCTCCCACCGGCGCGGCGAGCGGGCCAGTTCCCCGCACAGGAGGAGCCGCAGCCAGGGGTGCAGGACCGGCCCGCCCGTCAGTGGCAACGGGTGGGAGTCCTTCAGATAGCCGGAGCCGCGGCCGCCGCGCACCCCGGCGTCCTGCGGAACGGGGTCGACCAGCCACAGCCGGGTACCCATCTCACGGGCCAGGGTGTTGCGCGTGTGGAGCGAGAACGTGTCGAGAAGCCCGGCGTCGCACGCCGAGTCGAACTCGCGGGCGGCGCAGCACGCGACGAGCGCCGCTCGCTGATCGTCGGTCAGCTCCTGCAGCACGTCCCGCAGTACGGCGCTGCCGAGCGGCGCGGCCGCCGGTGAACCCTCGGCCGGCGCGGGGGCGGAGAGCAGCCCGCACAGCAGGGGGCCGGGGTCCTCGCGCCCCATGGCGCGCGCCGCCGCGTCGAGCAACCGGTGCGCGCTCCAGGGGTGTCCGCGCGTCAGCTGGTGCACCAGCGGCGGCGCCTCCGGCAGGCGCGCGGCGACACCCGCACCGAGCTGGGAGACCTCGCCGGAGGTCAGGTCGCGCAGCTCAACGCAGTACCAGCGCCACGACATGTCCGGTGGCGGGTCCGGAATGGCCTGCCGCCAGTCGGCGTACGAGGCCTGCTCGGGCGAGCGGATCACCACCCCGGACGGGCCGGGCGCGAAGGGCGCGGGGATCCTCCCGGCATCGGACGCGGTGGCGACGGCCAGCAGCGGGTCGGGTGCCGCGCCGGCGTCCCGGAGCTGCATCAGCAGGTCGAGGAACTCCCGGCCGCCGTCGGCGTCGATGTTGTCCAGCAGCACCACGCAGTTGCGGTCCCGTCGGCGGCGGGCGTACTCCCCGCGCAGATCCGCCAGGAACGCCGCGCACAGCCGCCGGTCCACCGCGGCCCGGTCGATACCCGCCTCGCTCTTGCTGAGCCGGTTGAGCGCGACGAGTTCGTGCAGCGGAGTGTGCGGTCCCGCGTACCAGGCGAGTGCGGTGCGCCGGGCCAGGCCGAGCGGCAGCCGCGGTGGATGGCGGATCAGGCCGGCCAGCAGGCCGGCGCCGGGTATCTGCAGCAGGTTCAGGTCCTGCAGCAGCCCGGCCACCTCGGCGGCGCGGTCGGCCACCGCCGTGTGGTCGCCGGCCTCCTGCAGGGCGCGGCGCAGCTGGCGGCCGGCCTTCCCGGAGTCGTTCGGGTCGAGGAAGAGGCCGGGGTCCACCACGACCAGGCCCAGGGTCAGCCGCGGGAACAGCAGCGCGGGCTGGCGGGCGAAGCGGTGCGACAGCCCGTAGGCCAGCCGCCCGGCGACCTCATGGGGCCGTCGCGGCGCGGCCGAGCCGAAGTCGTACAGCGCGTGCGGCCGGTGCGAGCCCAGGTAGCCCAGCCACTCCAGGACGGTGGTCTTGCCGCTGCCGCGCTTGCCGGCCAGCACCAGCACGGGCAACCCCCGCCCGCCCTGCCCGGCGCGCCCGTCCTGCACCCGTGCGCGGCAGTCCTGGTACAACGCCTCGATGCCCTCGATTCCCAAAGGCCGTCTCAATGGTTCCGGCACGTCGATCGCCCCCCTCAAGCCGGCACGTGACGCTGCCGACCGGTCACAGAATGCTGCCACGCGGGTCTGGCGCGCGCGACGGTTACGACGAGATCCGTGGCCCGGGACGACGGTCAACTCCGGTGACGGAGCGCGGTCCGGCCGGTCACCGCGGTGAACAGGGCCAGGGAGGCGGCCGCGGCGGGCACCGCGTAGCCGGTGGCGGCGCCCATGTGCTCCACGCTCCAGCCGCCCGCCGCGGAGCCCGCCGCGATGCCGGTGAGCAGCCCCGTCACGGCCAGGGTCATGCCCTCGTTCAGCCGGCCCGGCGGCGTCGTGCTCTGCACCACACCCATGCCGGTGACCATGGCCGGCGCGGTGGCCATGCCCGCGAGGAGGAGTGCGCCGGCCAGGGCCGGGAGGCTGCCGGTGCCCGCGGCCGCCGGCGGCAGGAACGCCAGGGCGGCCATCGCGGCCAGGCAGCGCGGGAAGCGGGCACCGGCCGGGCCCGCCGGCCGGGCCCGCCCGTACAGCAGCCCGGCGGCACAGGAACCGGCCGCCTGCAGGGCCAGCACCGCGCCCGCCAGCGGTCGTTGGCCCAGGCCGTCGGCGAAGCCGATGGTGACCACCTCCAGCGAGCCGAAGACCGTGCCGGTGCAGACGAAGACGGCCAGGACAAGCGCCAGAGCCGGGTTGCCGTGCAGCGGGGACCGCGAGGAGGACGGCCGGGGAGCCACCGGAGGCTCGGTGCGGCGCTGGGCGGCGAAGCCGGCCGTGCCCGTCAGGAAGAGGACCGCGCCGGCGAACGTGCCCGCCTCGGGCAGAACAGCGGTGCACAGGAAGGCGGCGAGCACCGGCCCCAGCATGAAGCACGCCTCGTCCGCGGCCTGTTCGAAGGAGTTGGCGGTGTGCAGAGCGGCCGGGTCGGCCCGGAAGATGTGCGCCCAACGGGCGCGTGACATGCCACCTGTGTTCGGCGTGGCCGCCGTCGCCGCGTACGCGGCGAACAGCGTCCAGTCGGGCGCGTCGCACCGCACGCACACCACCAGGGCCAGCGACCCCAGCGCGGCCACCACGGCGGCCGGTACGGCGACACGGGCCTGCCCGTGCCGGTCCACGAGCCGCGCCGTCCACGGCCCGGCCACCGCCGTCGCGGCGAGCCCGGTCGCGGTGACGGCCCCCGCAAGCGCGTACGAACCCCGCGCGGTCGAGATCATGAGCACCGCGCTGACGCCGAACATGCCCATGGGCAGCCGGGACAGCAGGTTCCAGGCGGTGAACGCACGGGTCCCGGGCACGGCGAAGATGCGGGCGTACGGGCTCCGCGCGGGACGGCGTGCACCCGGCCGGCGGCGCGCGGACGCCGGTGCGCCGCCCGCCGCGGCCGGGCCGCGGTCCACGGCGACGAGGGTGGCGCCGGCGGTGACGAAGAGGGGAGTGCGCGGGAGAGGTGCTTGTGGCATGCCTCCACCCTCACCTCGCCCGGGCACGGCGGTCCAACACCTGAGAGGAGGCCATTGACGCACCGTGGTTGTCAATGCGCGAGGGCTGCGCGGGACCGGCGCCGGCGGCCGCGCCGCCCGCCTTCACGCGTTCGCCCTCACCACGCGCCACCATGGGGTGACACCGGGCCGCGCGGCCACGGCCGGGACCGAGGAGCCAGGAGGAATGAGGAAGTGTCGGATCATCAGTTGCCGGTGGAAGCCGGTGCTCCCGAGGCGGCCGTGCAGGAGCGGCGCCTCCACCGGGACCTGGGCTTCTGGGGCCTGACGGCGATCGGCTTCTCCAACATCGTCGGCTCCGGCTGGTTGTTCGCCGCCATGTACGCGGCACGGACCGCCGGGCCCGCGGCCCTGCTGACGTGGGTGGGCGCGGGCGTGCTGTGCGGCCTGGTGGCCCTCGTCATGATCGAGCTCGGCGCCTCACGGCCGGAGGGCGGCGGCACGGTCCGCTGGCCGCTGTACGCCGGCGGGCGGCTGGTCGGCACGCTCATCGGCTGGTCGGTGCTGCTGTCGGTGGGCGGTACCGCCGCCGAGATCAGTGCGATCATGCAGTACGCCGACCACTACCTGCCGGACATCTACAGCGGCCACACCCTCAGCGCCACCGGCCTCGGCCTCGCCGTCGCCCTGAGCGTCCTGCTGACCGCGCTGAACTGGTTCGCGGTACGGACGTTCGCGCGGCTGAACAACCTCGTGGCGGTATTCAAAATCATTGTGCCGGTGGTCACCGTCATCGCCCTCTTCGCCTCCGGATGGCACTCCGGGCGCCTGACCGGCCACGGCGGATTCGCCCCCTACGGCTACGCGGCCTGCCTGTCCGCGCTCGCGGGTGGCGGCATCGTCTACTCGGTCAACGGATTCCAGGCCGCGCTGGACTTCTCCGGCGAGACCCGCGACCCCCGCCGCACCATCCCGGCGTCGGTGCTCACCGCCATCGCTCTGGCCCTGCTGATGTACCTGGCCCTGCAGCTGGCCTTCCTCTTCACCCTCCCCGAAAGCCTGCTCGGCCTCGGCTGGAAGGGCGTCGACTTCGAGTCGCCGTTCGGCCAGTTGGCGCTCGCCCTGAACCTGCACTGGCTCTCCAGCCTGCTCTACGCCGACGCGGTGGTCTCACCGGGCGGCTCGGCCTACGTCGGTGTGGCGCTCAACGCCCGCCACACCTACGCGCTCGCCAAGAACCGCACCATTCCCCGGGCGTTCATCCAGGTCAGCCGACGCTACGGCATCCCGCACCGGGCCCTCGCGCTGAACCTCGCCGTTGTCGTGGTCTTCCTGCTGCCCTTCGGCGGCTGGCAGTCCATCGTCAGCATCATGGGCGACATGTACCTGCTGGTGTATGCGGCCTCGGCGGTCGCCGTCGCCGTCTTCCGGGCCGCGCCGGGCATCGCGATGGCCGGGTGGGTGCCCGGTCTGGGCTGGATCGCGCCCATCAGCTTCGTCGTCTCCAGCGAGTTCGTGTACTGGTCGGGCTGGCACGACCTGCGGCTGGCCCTGCCCCTCGTCCTGGCCGGCCTGCTGGTCTTCCTGGCGATGCGGCGCTCCGGTCACGACGGCCGCCCGCTCGCCACCGAACTGCGTGAGGGCATGTGGCTGGTGGTCTACCTGGGGGTGCTGACCGTGCTGTCATGGCTCGGCACGTTCAAGGGCTCGGGACGGCTGCCCGCACCCTACGACTCGCTCACCGTCGCGGCCGTCACCCTGGCGATCTTCTTCTGGGCGGTCCGCTCGGGCGTCGGACAGATCGGCAGCGGGCGCGGACCCGGCGAAACCGTCCTGACATAGGCTGCGTACAAGGCGCCGGCATGAGGATGTGAGTGAGCTGTTCATCAAGATCTGCGGGCTGCGGACGGCCCGGGACGTGGACGCCGCGGTCACCGCGGGAGCCGACGCGATCGGGTTCGTCTTCGCGCGGAGCCCCCGCCGCGTCGAGGCGGCCGTGGCCCGCGAGCTCGCCGAGCGCGTCCCGCCGCACCTCCTCACCGTCGGCGTCTTCAGGGACCAGCCGCTGGAGGAGGTCGCAGCCCTGGCCGCCGCGGCCGGGCTCCGGGCCGTCCAGCTGCACGGCGGCGAGAGCCCTGCGTACTACCCGGCGCTGCGGGACCAGGGCTACACCCTCCTACGGGCCACCGCCCCCGACCCGCGGCGGCCCGAGCGGTGCGGCGCGCAGGGTGAGCACCTGTTGCTGCTGGACGCCCCCGCACCGGGGTCGGGGCAGGCATGGGACTGGACCGATCCGCGGTTCGTCCCGCCCGCGGGCCGGTGGATCCTCGCCGGCGGGCTCGACGCCGGCAACGTCGGCCGCGCCGTACGCGAGGTGTCCCCCTGGGGCGTGGACGTCTCCAGCGGGGTCGAGTCCAGCCGCGGTGTGAAGGACGCGGCCCTCATCACCGCGTTCGTCGCGGCCGCCCGGGGCGCCGACGGCACGGCCTGACCCCTGCCCGGTACCGGGCTCTTAGAAGGCTCTTAGAGCGCCCCGCCACGCTGCGGTGTCATGGCTACAGCACACGACACCCTCCCGGTGGCCGTCGGAGCGGGCGACAAGGAGCGACAACGATGACGCACGCACCCGACGGGAACCACCGCCCCTCCGGCCGCCGCCGCAACCCGCACACCAGACGGTGGATGGTCGTCCTGGGGGCCATGGCCGCGCTCGCTCTGATCGCCTGGCCGGTCCTGGACTCCTTCGGGGCCTTCTCCGACAAGGGCGACCCGCTCAGCTTCGGGCAGGACGCCGCCGGAGGCGGCAGCCAGGGACAGACCGGGTCCGGGCCGCTGATGCCGACCGGCCCCAAGGCCGGCTTCCGCGTCGCCAACACCCTGGCCGACGGCACCAAGATCGGTGTCGTCACGCTGGACGGCAAGAAGTCCGGCTTCAAGGGCAAGGTGTGGGTCTGGGCACCGAAGCAGTACGACGACCCGAAGTACAGCAAGAGCGGCTTCCCCGTCATGATCGCGCTGCCCGGCGGCAACGGCTACCCCACCAATTACTGGATGGGCACCGACCTCAAACTGCAGTCCTCGATCGCCCAGTGGTCGAAGGAGGGCAAGAGCCTGCCCTTCCTCCTCGCCATGCCCGTCCTGAACCCGGACGAGAAGAACTACCACGACGGCAGCGACATCCCCGGCCAGGCCAAGATGGGCACCTGGCTGACCGAGGACGTCCCGGACCTGATGAAGCAGAACTTCCGCACCCTCAAACAGCGTGACGGCTGGGCCTTCATGGGCTCCTCCTCCGGCGGCTTCTCCGGCCTGAAGGCCGTGCTCAAGCACCCTGACAGGTTCAAGGCCGTCATCGCCTCGGGCCCGGACACCGTCCCCGACTCCCCGCTGTGGGCCGGCCATGAGAAGGAGAAGGCGGAGAACAACCCCAAGGTGCTGGCCAAGCGGCTGATCGACATCAAGGGGCCGGACGTCTACCTCGCCTTCCAGGTCGGTACGAAGGAGAAGAAGGCCATGGCCGACGCGAAGGAGTTCGTCTCCGCCTACGGCGACAAGGGCCCGGTCCACACCATGCTGCGGGAGATACCCGACGGCGAGCACAACGCCAAGACCTACGTGCCCAGCATGGGCACGGGCCCCATCGAGTGGATCAGCAAGCACATGGACGGCCCCACACCCTCCGGCTGACCCCGGCCGTTCACGCGTCAAGGGTGCGGACCTGACTTCCGGCTCCGGGAGTGAACGCCGGCCCCGTGTGCCGCGCAGCCGTCAGCGCAGGGCGAGCGCCGTGCGCAGGGTGGTGAACAGCTGCGTCTGGTCGGTGACTCCGAGGACCCGGTGGGCCTGCGGGCCCTGGGCCGCGATGCGGACCTCGGTGCCGGTGTGCTTCTGGCCCCCGCCGCCCGACTGGGTGCCGTAACTGACCTTCATCCGGCCGCCCTCATCGGTGACGAGCGTGGCGGACAGGCCGGCGGGCTCGGCGTCCAACGGCACGATCTGGCTGCTGTGACCGTGATCGGCGGTGGTGACCACCAGGGTGTCGGGGTGCTTCGCGGCGTACTCGCGCGCGACCTTCACGGCCCGGTCGAAGGCGGCGGTCTCGCCGATCTGTCCGCATGGGTCGGCCAGGTGGTCCTGGGTGTCGATGTTGGCGCCCTCGACCTGGAGGAAGAAGCCCTTGCCCGTCCGGTCACGGCCCGCGGCCCGCTTGCCCTCGAGGAGTTCGAGCGCCTTACGGGTCTGTGCCTCCAGGCTCGGTGTCCCGGCCGGGCGCCCGGGGTTGGAGGTGACACACCGCTGGGGGCCGGTGCCCCCGCCGGCCGCGGGCCTGCCCGTCCACTCGACGGGGACGCCGTCGGGGGCGAACAGGCCGAGCACCGGCCGTCCCGGCCGCGCCGCGCGCAGCTCCCCCGCATCGGTCACCACCCGGTAACCGCGCCGCCGCGCCTGCTGGGTGACGGTCATGCCCCGGTCCGGGCCCTCGGTGATGGTCTGGTCGAAGCGCCGCTTCCCACCCCCGAGAAGGACGTCGACGCCGTGCGCGACGCTCTGCTCGGCGATGGAGCCCGGCCCGCCACGGCCCTGGGTGTCGCCCGGACACCGCTTCATGTCGGCGGGACCCTGGCAGCTGCGGTCGGTGGCGTGCGCGGCGATCGCGGCGGGGGTGGCGTCGGTGAGCTCGGCGGTGGTGACGCTGCCGGTGGCGAGGCCGTTGCGCTGCGCGAGCTCCAGGATCGTGGGCAGTGGTCTGTCCGTGTCCGGGGTCTTGGACAGCCGGCCGTTGACGGTCTTGTGGCCGGTGGCCCAGCCGGTGGCGCTGGCCGCCGAGTCGGTGACGTAGTCCGGCCGCCCGTTCTTGTCGACCGCGTAGGTGGTGTAGGCACCGGTCATCGGTAACCGGTCCATGTGCAGCCGGCCCGCGGCACCCACCGTGTAGTTGCGGGCGAGGGTGATCTCGGAGTCCCCCATGCCGTCGCCGATCAGCAGGATGACGTTGCGCGCGGTGCCGCCCGTGGCCGTATGCGACGGCGCCGGGCCCGAGTCCGGCGCGGCGGCCCCGGCGGGCACCGCGATGCCGGCGACGAGCAGCGCCGCCGCCCCGAGGGCGCGGCGGTGGTAGGAACGCTTCCTGGTGACACGGGTCTTCATGCTGACGAACCTCCAGGGAAGAGCGATCTCCGAGTGGTTGCAAGTAGTGTGCAACCACTGTCAAGAGCACCTTGTGCACGCTCCCTTGGGAGAACCCCGCAGAGCATCGTGCGCCGGTCCCCCGCAGCACGCCGGGAGGCGTCGAAGGCGCGGCAGGCCGGCCCGACGCGGCTCCCGGGGTGAACGTCGCCGGCGGACGGGCGTGTCACCGGGGCCGGGCGGGCCCGCTCCGTGACGCTACGCGGTGGGTACGCGCCCAGGTCCGCACCGGACCGCACACGACGGAGGTCACCGTGTCCGCTCAGGAGAACAAAAAGCTGGTCCGGCGGTTCTACGAAGAGATCGACAAGGGCAACGTGGACGCCCTGGACGAGCTCGTGGCCGAGGACTACCACGACCACTCCCCGCCGCCGTTTCCCGGCTTCGCCCCGGGCCGGGAAGGGCTCAAGCAGGCGTTCCGCATGTTCTGGGAGGCGACCCCCGGCACTCACGAGATCCAGGACCAGGTGGCCGAGGGCGACAAGGTCGTGACCAGGCTCGTCGCCCGGGGCGTTCAGGAGGGAGACCTTCCCGGAATTCCCGCCACGGGGAAGCAGATCGTGATGACGGCGATCGTCATTCACCGCGTCGAGAACGGAAGGCTCGCGGAGAAATGGTCGGACAAGGACCTGCTCGGATTCCTGCAGCAGCTCGGGGTCGTCCCGGCCCCGGACGGGGCGTCATGATTGCCGGCCGGGGGGCGGTACCACCCCCCGGCGAGGGGTCGTGAGAGGAGACCGGAACGGAAAGACCCGCAGTCGCAGGTCACCGTCTTCTTCATCACCGGAGCCGTGAGGGCGCCGGTCCTGCCGTAGGGGTCCGCCACGGCCTTCGCGCGGCTGCCGGGAGCGAAGGCGGAGGCGGGGGGCCGACCACCGCCTTCCTACTGCCCGGCCCTCGCCCGGGCCCGTGAGCCGAGTACGGTCGTCACCACACCGATCAGTCCCAGTGCTTCCGGACTCAGGCCGGGCGAGCAGACGGCCACGACGATGACCACGATCACGATGGTCAGGGCGTCATGCAGCTGATCGGCGAGGGGATGCCGGCGACGTGCGTTGCCTTGTCGCCTTTCCATGTACTTCTTCTTTCCACCCTTCACGATCACTCCCCTGACTGTCGTGAGTGGGATACCCGCGGAACATGTGAGATTCCGCCTAGTCGAACTGTGCAGGTATATAGGCGGCTAATCAAATACCTGACGGATTGATCACCCATGTGCCGCAACGGAATTCGGAGTCCTTGCCGCACTGCCGCCAGTCGCCTCCGGCCGGTCCCGGTGACGGCTGCCCCGGCCCGGTGACCGGCCGGGACGACAGGGGAGCCCGCTCCGCCACCCGGTACGATCTCGGCCGGCCGGGCCCCCGAAGGGGCCGGTGACCGGATCAAGACATCGCAGAGCAGGGGGACTTGGGAATGACGGGAATCGGACTGCTGCGGACGATGGCCGCCGTCGCGGCCACGACCGTGATGGTGGCGGCAGGCACGGCGCACGCCACCGCCACCCACGCGTCGCCCGCGCCGGACCTCCCGCACGTACGCGCCGCGCTGCAACACACCGTGAACCAGGGCGCACCGGGCGCGTTCGCGGTGATCAAGGAGCACGGCAAGCCCGGCCGTGACCGGACGCTGACCGTCGGCAAGGCGGACCTGAACGGCACGCCCATGGACGCCGGCAGGCGCTTCAGAGTGGGCAGCAACAGCAAGATGTTCGCCTCGGTCCTGGTGATGCGCCTGGTCGAACAAGGGCGCATGGACCTGGACAAGCCGCTCCGCGCCTACCTGCCGGAAGGAACACTGCCGGCCGACTGGCGCATCACCGGGCGCCAGGTGCTGCAGCACCGGGCAGGCGTCTACGACCACACCGACGACCTCCTCGAACAGCCCGGCGAAGAGACGACGAGCGCCTTCGAGAAGCGCATCCGCAACACCGTCTACGACCCCCGGGAGCTGGTGGCGATGTCGGTCGGACACGGCCTGCAGTACACCCCGGGCACCAACTACGCGTACTCGAACACCGATTCCGTGCTGATGGCCCTCGCGGTCGAGCACCTCACCGGACGCCCCTACGCCGAGCTGCTGCACCGGCAGATCATCCAACCCTTGAAGCTGCGCCGGACCTCCTTCGTGGTGCCCGGCAAACGCATCGCCGGCCCGCACGTCACCGGCTACCTCACCAACGACGACCGCGGGAAACCGCTGCTGGACTCCACCGAACAGACCGCCTCCTGGGTCTGGAGCGCGGGAGCTGTGATCTCCTCCGCCGCCGACCTCGACCGCTTTCTCACCGCACTGCTCGCCGGCAGCGCCGGAGGGCTGGTCTCGGACGACTCCCTGCGGCAGATGACGAACGCGCTCCCCACGGGCACGGCGAAGACCGCCTACGGGCTGGGCGTACGGGAGATCGCGCTCTCCTGCGGCAAGGTGCTGGGCCACGGCGGCATCGTGCAGGGCTTCCAGACCCAGACCTACGCCACCCCGGACGGCGGGCGGACGGTCGTCGCCTTCGCCAACGCCTCCAACAACAGCGCTGTCACGCAGGGCCTCATGGACGTGCTCGAACCCGCCTTCTGCGGCAAGCGGCCCGCCTCCGCGGCGCACCGGCCGCTCACGCCGGACGGCAGCGGCGACAGCGTGCCCGCCGTCGAGGATCCTCGGATCTGACGGCGGGCCGGACGTGTCGGGCGGCACCCGGGGCGCCGGGGAGGTAAGCAGGGACCATGCGCCTTCAGCACAGTCCGCCGGGCCCCGGTCAGTCATGGCGTCACCGCAGGGCGCTGATCGCGGTACCGGTCGGCCTCATCGTGGTGATCGTGGCCCTCGATCTGCTGACCGGCGCGGACATCCACCTGGGCCCCCTGCTCGTCGCGGCGCCGGCGATCACCGCGACGTTCGGCGGCCCCCGGCTGACCGCGGCCATCGGTGCCCTCGCCGTGGGGGCCCAGATCCTCCTCAGCGCCCTCCTCGGCCGCCTGACGGAGGCCGACCACCAGGCGCAGATGGTGGCCATTCTGCTGGTCTCGCTCTTCGTCGTCGCCTTCGGCACCATCCACGAACGGCACGAGCAGACTCTGGTCAGGGTGCGATCGGTGGCCGACGTCGCCCAGAAGGTCCTGCTCAGGCCGCTCCCACCGCACATCGGGCCGCTGTGCATCGCGTCGGTGTACGCCTCCGCCGAGGCGGAGGCCCAGATCGGCGGCGACCTGTACGCGGCCGTACGCGCCCGGCAGGGGACCCGCATCATGATCGGCGACGTGCGCGGCAAAGGACTGACGGCAGTCGGCGACGCCGCCCTGCTCCTCGGCGCCTTCCACGCTGCCGCACACCGGTACCCGCCCCTGCCCAGGCTGGTCGCGCACCTGCACAACACCGTCTACTGGGACGCGGCCGACCTCATCAACAACCCGGCGGCCGAGGAGAGCTTCGTGACCGCCGCGGTGATGGAGATCCCGGACGACGAACCGCTGGTCCACTTGATCAGCTGCGGTCATCCCCCTCCGCTGCTGCTGAGCGACGGCGAGGTCACCCCGCTGACGGTGAGCGACCCGGCTCTGCCCCTCGGCGTGGGCGGCGACCTCTCCGAGGACGACTACGAGGCCCAGACCTTCCCCTACCGGGACGGCGACCTGCTTCTGCTCTACACGGACGGCGTCATCGAGGCCCGCGACTCCCGTGGCGTCTTCTACCCGCTCGCCGAACGCCTCGCCACCTGGAACGACACGGAGCCGCGCCGCCTGGTCCAACGCCTCCATGAGGACCTGCTCGCGCATGTGTCCGGCTCCCTCGACGACGACGTCGCCCTGGTCGCCGTCAAGCGCTGTCCCTGACCGGCCGTGGCGAGGAGGACGTCCCCCGGCCGCGAGCCGGCCGGGTGGGCTTCACCCGCGGGCGCGGCGGCTGCTACACCTGCAGGACACCCGTCGCTCACGAAGGAGCTCCCGGTGTCCGCATCCACCACGGACCGCGCCGAAGCCCTCCGCCGGGGACGGGCGCGGCGCGCCCTGGCCGCCGGCTCGGTGGGCAACTTCATCGAGTGGTACGAGTTCGGGGCGTACGGGTACTTCGCCACCGTCATCGCCGCCAACTTCTTCGGCGGCGACGGCAGCGGCGGCGGTGGTGCGGCGGCCGGCGCCGAGAGCCTCGTCAAGACCTACGCGTCGTTCGCGCTGGCCTTCTTCTTCCGGCCGGTGGGCGCGGCCCTCTTCGGCCGGGCCGGGGACCGGCTCGGGCGGCGCGCCGCCCTCGTCGCGGCGCTGCTGCTGATGACGGGCGCGACCACGGCCATCGGGCTGCTGCCCACCCATGCCGTGCTCGGCGCGGCGGCTCCCTGGGTTCTCACCCTCGTGCGGGTGCTGCAGGGCCTCTCCGCGGGCGGGGAGTTCGGCGGTGCGGTGTCGCTCATGACGGAATCCGCCCCGCCCGGCAGGCGCGGCCTGTACGGGGCCTGGCAGTCCTTCACGGTCGCCCTGGGCCTGCTCGCCGGTGCGGGCCTGGCCGCCGCCCTGGCGACCGGGCTCGGTGAGAGGGCGCTGTACGGCTGGGGGTGGCGGGTGCCGTTCCTGCTGGCGCTGCCCCTCGGCCTGGTCGCGCTGTGGCTGCGGTTGCGGCTGGAGGAGACGCCCTCGTTCCGGCAGGCGCGGCGCGGGGAAGACAAGCTCCCCGCAGCCGGCGTCACCGCGGCGTCGGCGGCCCCCCGGGCCGAGGTCGTACGGGCCGTCGCGCTGGGGACCGGACGCATCATGGGCTGGTCGGCCGCCGGTTACACCTTCCTGGTGGTCCTTCCGTCGTATCTGCAGAACACGCTCGGCACCACCTTCAGCCAGGCCCTGGCCGCCACCGTCCTGGCGAACCTCGGCTTCGCGCTGTCCGTCCTCCCCGCCGGGGCGCTGAGCGACCGCGTCGGCCGCCGGCCCGTCATGGTCACCGGGGCGGTGCTGGTCGTCCTGCTGGCCTTCCCCCTGCTGAGGGTGGTGCAGAGCGGCACGGCCGGGGCACCGGCCAAGGGCCTCGCGGTGTTCGCCGCCGGGGCGGCGGTCGGACTGATGGCGGGGCCGGGGCCGGCGATGCTGGCGGAGATGTTCCCCGCCCGGGTGCGCTGCACGGGCCTGGGGCTGGCCTACGCGCTGGCGAACGCGGTGTTCTCGGGCTGCGCCGGCCTCGTCATCACCGGGTCTCTCGAGCGGACCGCCGACGCGGACGTCCCGGCCTACTACACCGTGGTGACCTGCGCGATCAGCGCCGCGGCACTGCTGACACTGCGCGGCGACGACCACCGGCGCGCCTTGCGCGACTGACATCCGGCGGGCGGAAGGAGGGCGGGAGCGGCCATGCGGGTGATCGGACTGATGTCGGGGACGTCGTACGACGCCATCGACGCGGCCGCGGCGGACCTTCAGGCCGAGGGGGACACCCTCCACCTGACGCCGCTGGGCCTGACCGGCCACGCGTACGACGAAAGGCTGCGCGAGGAGCTCACCGCGGCACTGCCACCGGCGTCCACCACCCTGGAGACCGTGTGCCGGCTGGACACCCGCATCGGCCAGGCCTTCGCCGAGGCCGCCGCCCGGGCCGACCGGGAACTGTGCGCGGGCCGCGCGGACCTCGTCGCCTCGCACGGGCAGACCGTCTTCCACTGGGTGCGGGGCGGCCGCGCCCACGGCTCCCTGCAGATCGGACAGCCCTCCTGGATCGCCGAGCGCACCGGGCTGCCGGTGGTATCGGACTTCCGCTCCCGCGACATCGCCGCCGGCGGGCAGGGCGCCCCGCTGGTCAGCACGGTGGACGTCATGTGGCTGCGCGGCAGGCCGGGGCGGCCGGTCGCGCTCAACCTCGGCGGCATCGCCAACATCACGGTCACCGGCGGCGGCCGGGCGCCCGCGGCGTACGACACCGGGCCCGCGAACGCCCTGATCGACGCGGCCGTACGGCACCTCACCGACGGCCGCCGTAGCGCCGACACCGACGGCGTGATGGCCGCCAGGGGCACGGTCCACCGGCCGCTCCTCGAACGGCTGCTCGCCGATCCGTACTACGCGAGACCCGCCCCGAAGACCACCGGAAAGGAACGCTTCCACCTGCCCTATCTGCTGGCCGCCCTGTCCGGCCCGGAGCGGGCACGCCCCGGCGGCGACGACGTCGTGGCCACCGTCACCGCGCTCACCGCGCACACGGTGGCCGACGCCGTACGGTCCTGCGCGGGCACCGAGGTCATCGCCTCGGGGGGAGGCACCCGCAATCCGACGCTGATGACGATGCTGCGGGCCGCACTGGCCGGCGTACCGCTGCGTACGTCCGGCGAGTCGGGTCTGCCGCCGGCGGCCAAGGAGGCGTACGCCTTCGCGGTCCTCGGCTTCCTGAGCGTGCACGGCCTGACCGCGACGGTACCGGCGTGCACCGGAGCCCGGCACGCGAGCATCCTCGGCTCGCTCACCCCTGGTGCGGGGCCGCTGCGCCTTCCGCCGCCCGGGGACGGGGGCATGCCCACGCGGCTTCGCGTGAGGGCACCGCACCGCGCCTGACCGGCCCGTTCGTTCGGAAATGCCATCCGGTACACGGCGTGACACGCTGGGAAGGGGACCGGAAAGGCGAGGGAACGCGAACGATCGCGCATGCGGCCCGCCGGGGGGCGCGGGCGGAAGGAAGTCCTCTGCGAAAGGAAGTCCTCTCATGGCCCCCAAGAAGAAGGCGCCCCCCAAGGCTCCGGCCGCCGAGCGGAACGAACTCATCTCCTCTCTCCGGCAGTTCATCCGCACCCAGGGGCCGGGATTCCTGAACGACCCGAACGTGACGTCCATCGGCATCGGCTACCGGGAGAAGGGCGGCAGACGGGGGAAGGAACTCGCGCTCCAGTTCACGGTCGGCAAGAAGGTGCAGCCCGAGGGGCTGCGGGCGCTGGGGACAAGCGAACTGCCCGCATCGGTCACGGTGGACGGTGTCGAGGTGCCGACCGACGTCATAGAACGCAGCTACCAGCCGCACATCCGGGTCGTGCCGGAAGCGGAGAGCCCGGACCGCAAGACGCGTCTGGACCCGGTCGTCCCGGGCGCGAGCGTCGCGCACGTCAAGGTCTCGGCGGGCACGATCGGTTGCATCGTCTTCGACAGGAAGGACGGCACCCCCTACGTCCTGAGCAACTGGCACGTACTGCAAGGGCCCCTCGGCAAACCGGGCGAGGAGGTGGTCCAGCCCGGCCCGCACGACGACAACCGCATCGCCCGCAACCGCCTCGGCACGCTGGTGCGCTCCCACCTGGGAGTGGCCGGCGACTGCGCCGTGGCCAAGATCAAGGACCGCCGCTTCAACCCGGAGATCTGCGAACTCGGTGTCGTCCCCGAGGAACTGGGTGAACCGGAACTCGGCGACAAGGTGATCAAGAGCGGCCGTACGACCGGTGTCACGCACGGGGTGGTGCGGCGCGTCGACACCATCGTGAAGCTCGACTACGGCGGTGTGGTGGGGGAGAAGACCATCGGCTGCTTCGAGATCGGCCCCGACCCGGACAACATGCCCACCGACGGGGAGATCAGCCAGGGCGGCGACTCGGGGGCGGCATGGATGTTCAAGTCCCCGCGCGGCAAGCCCGGCCGGATCCTTGCGGGCCTTCACTTCGGCGGCGAGGGCGGCGGCGATCCGGACGAGCACGCGCTGGCCTGCCTGCCGAGCTCCGTCTTCGAGAAGCTGGAGATCAGCCTGCGGCCACCGGTGCCCGAAGCGGTGGAGGTCCTGGACGGCTACGACCCCGACTTCCTGGGGCAGCGGATAGACCCGCCGAAACTCAACCCGACGGTCCTCGGCGACGCGGCCCGCCTCGACGGCTCCGAGATCATCCGGTACACGCACTTCTCGCTGGCACTGAGCTCGACCCGCGGCTTCGCCTTCTGGGTGGCCTGGAACAACGACGGCGGCGCGCTGAAGAAGCTCAGCCGCACGGGCATCGAATTCGTCAAGGACCCGCGCCTGCCCGCCGACTTCCAGGTGGGCAACGAGATGTACGAAGGCAACCGGCTCGACCGGGGACACATAGCCCGCCGGGCCGACCTGCTGTGGGGAGGACCGGCCGAGGCACAGAAGGCGAACGTCGACTCGTTCTTCTACACCAACATCACGCCGCAGATGGACGACTTCAACCAGAGCAGCAAGAACGGCCTGTGGGGAGACCTCGAAGAGGCCATCTTCGCCGACGTCGACGTGGACGACCTGAGAGTGAGCATCTTCGGCGGGCCGGTCTTCCAGGACGACGACCGCCTGTACCGGGGCATTCAGGTCCCCCGCGAATTCTGGAAGGTCATCGCCTTCTCCGAGGGAGGGCAGCTCAAGAGCAAGGCGTTCCTGCTGACCCAGAACCTCAATCAGCTCGAGGCGCTCGACCTGGACGAATTCCGCGTCTTCCAGGTCACCCTGCGCGAGGTCGAGGAGCGAGGACACCTGCGCTTCCCGGCCGCCCTGCGCAAGGCGGACACCCTGGAGGTACCGGAGACGGTGGGGGACCGGGGGCCACTGGAGAGTCTGGCCGACATCCGCTGGCATTGATCCCGCGCCCCCGCCGCCCCGCTACCGGCCTTCGCCGCTCGCCCGCCACCTCGCGACGACCTGCTCGACGTCGAACGGTGTGAGACCGAGCGGCGGCCCGGGCGGAGGCATTCCGAGCGCCCGGCCGAAACCTGGCAGGTCACGGAAGTCCCCGCGCTGCTCCGTGGCTCACGACGCGACCGCTACCGCCTCTATGGCGACGTCTGGTACGAGGCCATCACCCAACGTGACCAGCTTCTGACCCGCTGGCGCGTTTTTCGCCATCCGCGAGCACAGGGCGGGGCCCTTCGTGAGGGCGGCCCGGCGGGGGAGTGAGGGGCCCGCGTCGCGTGAGCGGACGTCGGCACAGGGTGAGACCGAGGGGCGTGCGTTGTGAGGCCGCCCATAGGGCCCGGATCACCTTCCCATTCCTTTAGTAGCAAGGGGCCATGTATCGCGGCGTGGGACGGGTTCCGCAGGCGTTTTTTACGGCGTGGGGTCGTAGGTCACATGATTGCCAGGGGTTTTCGCTGCCGCTAACAATTACGGGGTCGCACGGCGCCGTCGATCGAGACGCGGCGCTCTTTTTGCGCCAATGACGGCCACTGCGACGTACGCGATTGGAAGAGGTTCAGCTCGTATGCGCTCCACCACCACTGTTTCTGGTTATACCCGTCTGACCAAGGTCCATAAGTTCTCTGCCGCTGGTATCGCGGCCGCCGGTGTGGCTGCTGTGGCGTTCGCCGCGGTTCCGGCCGTTGCCGCGGACGCGGAGTCGGTTTCGGTGAAGCCGGTGGCGTGGAGCGCTCAGTCTTTCGGTGAGACGCAGCAGGCCGAGCTGGAGCAGCTGGCCGATGAGGCCGCCGTGCAGGCCGGGGTGGACGCGAAGGCCGCTGTGAAGGCCGGTGCGGATGCCGCTGCGAAGGCGAAGGCCGACGCTGAGCGTGCCGGTAAGCAGGCCGCGAGCCGTTCGGCCGAGCGCAAGCCGGTCGAGGCCGCCCCCGCCAAGCCTGCCGCCAAGCCCGCTGCCAAGCCTGCGGCTGCTGCGAAGAAGGCGTACGCGGACAACCTGGACGGCTGGATCAA